>JAPKYE010000097.1 GCA_026394495.1 Methanobacteriota archaeon
CCAGAACACATCGCTCGTATTCGTATAACTACTATCATTCACCATGACCCTCCAACACCACCATTTTCCATTCACCGAAGCACTCGTAAGACCCTGAGAATACGTCCAATTATTCACACTAGAATTCTGCCCATATACATACCAGCCGCTTATAGGACCAGGATTAATTTCGGCATAAACCTGAGAACAATATGTATAATGACCAGCAATACCGCCAGATGCTGAGCTGATGCCAATCTCTAAAGCATCAATATCTGCCCAGTTCCACGCAACGCTAGTGTTAGGATTTGTTAACCACGTATATTGAATATCTACCCAACGTACACTCGAAGTATAAGTATGAGTGTCACCATTGAAATAATGCGTCCCGCTCTTTATTGTTATCGCATAAGATGTTGTATAAACTGGTGTAGTAGCATGACCCCAACCGTCCACACGAGCATGAACTGTGACGTTATATATCGGAAATGATTGTGTTACATGATTAGGAATATTATAGGTATCGTTCTTCCAAGGTTTACCTGAGTTATAAACATAAGTAGTGCCATCATCTGCGACAACATCATCAACACATTCCCAATTATAGGTATCACCACCTGGAGATAACTGCGTTGATGTTCCATTATTATTTGGTCGAAAAACATATGGAGCGCTGGTAGCGTTAGAAATGAACTTTACCGTCATTTTCTGACCAATCGGATCGTTAACAGTAATATTCGTCTTAGGAGACAAAGCAATACCAGTTGAACTATTCGCTGGAGATGGATTCGTAATCAATGGATTACCGCATATCTGAAAATGATACGTCCAACTATTATTGGTTGTACCATCATTAACGTGGATATGCCACCAGTACCAATGAATCGCTGCAGTAGCATATGTATCATGATACCTTATTGTAGAACCAGGAGAAACACTCGTATTCACCTGACGATTAATATAATTACCAGTACTGTTCTCAAACCAAGTCACCGTTAAAGTATGTGATAAAGGTGTATTAACTGTAATCGCACATGTGGGACCAGGAGCGATATTAGTTGAAGCATTTGATGGATAAGAATACGTCAAGTACGGTCCACCGGTAGTATTCCATATAACATCAGCAGACTTCATGAAATAAACATTTGATGCTGCCGTTGTTTTCGTATAAACCAAAGCCCAGCCCTTCTTCAAAATATCAGGACGCTTACCGTTCTTAATAGGGAATGTTGCCCACAATATATTAGGGTATATATCACCCCAAGCAGAAGTGGGGTCACCTGTGGTAAGATTAACCGTTGCAGACCAAGTACTACCACCATTTGTTGTATTACGATACTGTATAGAAGTAACGGTGGCACCAGTTTGTGGACCTGCCCAAACCAAATGAACTTTACTGTTATTATCGCAAGCGATAGAAGGAGTGTTCACTGAAACACTGCTGCTTTGTACATAAGAAATATTCCTTATCGTACCAAAAAACATGCCATCAGAACTGTTCTGAAAAAAAATATGATAGGTAGGAATAATGGTAGTACTTTCATTTTCATAAGCAAGATATACCTTACCATTCAAATCAACACAAACGGTAGGATTATGGTTAATATTTATTGATGCTGTAGTCGTAATATTATATCGTCTACTCCAGGTAGAGTTCCCATTCCAGTATTTCTTATCACGAATTTGGGTATTGTCCTAATTTATAGCGCATAATGAAACATTAAAAAATTGTTCCAGGACCAGATATGATCTGTAAGGGATTCAAGCATAGCTGGTGTCTGTTCGTCGTGAAGTGGATCCATGAAATTCCAGTGGAATTGAATGAGCTCTAGAGCGTTGATAAGTGCACGTTTTCTCTTCGAATGGCATTTGGTTTTTCTCACCAGTCGACCAACTCGTTCTCGTAGGATGCCGTTGAAGTTCTCGACATCGGTGGTTTCTATATCGTCTATTGATGGGGATCCGTAGACTATCTTGCGTATTTTGTCTACTACTTTTCCGCCTTCTCTGATTTTGATGAGTTGGCCGTAATCCATACATGTCTCTGGATAATATTCAGGGAGGATGTAGGTGTAGTCATCGTTTCCATCGGAGAAAATCTGGATCTTGTTTTCTGGGAGGGGAAGTTGGACTCGGTGGAATAATTTATCGATCATTTCCTGGCAGGTTTGTTGTGTCCATTTTCCTACCGCGTAGGAGATAAACAGGTAGGATCGTCGTTTTATGCTGGTGTAGATCCATGCATCACCTTCGCAATCTGCTTCTGGGCTTCCCTGCTTAACCTTCTTTTGTTTTTTTTGATGAACGACCATAGTTCATCTACTTCAAACTGACCGAGCTTTACCTCATACAGAAGAAGATCATTCACAAACGCTGCATGCACTGCAAGATCTTCCAGAAGACGACCAATGGTGTCTCGGTGATGACCGGTAATTCGTTCAATACTCCTGATACCATTCTTCTCAACTAGATGCTTGCAGATCTGGATGACTTCGTCCTTCGAAAGATGTTTGTGATACAGGGGCGTGTTCATTGTCTCAACGAACCAGGTTTCGCAATGATTACAGTAATATCGTTGATGACCCGCTGTGTTTTTTCCACGTTTCAAAATGTCTTTTCCATCATCTACAAGAAAATATCTGCATTTTGGGTTCTGACAGGTTATATCAATGATACTTCTTGGTCTTGCCATGAAAAAGAATATGATTTTGTGCATATATTAATTATGCGCTTTATTTAAGGACATTGCCAAAAATTATATACCAATTATTGAAGATAAAAATATCATTAGTAAAATTGATATTGTTTGTCTGAATCCAAACAATCGTGCAGGTGTACGCCTGTTATTAGCATGCCTGCTTGCTAAGATACATAATCCAAAAATAGATGTTCGTAAACCCTACACAGAAATTGAAGGAAACGATTGTTTTTCTGGCCGTCATTATGACGAAGAATATATTTCTAAATTCATAATAAAAAATGATTTACCATGTAACTCTACAACTGCCTTTTTAACACCTGCATTAAGAAATATGAACGTTGCATTAACACCAGATCTAAATCTTGAAGGACGACCAAAAGAAGTATATGATAGTGTATTACAACTGCTAAAAGAAGTAAACGATAAAAAAGTTTCAGCGGAAGATCTGCTCGTAGACATCATTCGCTGTCTTTTAACATATAAAAATCAGCGACAAAAGCGAATGAACGAATTTTTAAAAGACTT
>JAPKYE010000109.1 GCA_026394495.1 Methanobacteriota archaeon
TGTGTGAACTGTAACAATAATACGTTCTTTGATAACACCGTAGGCAACAATAAATTCGACGGAATATATCTCTCCGGATCTGACAACAAAGTATTTTATAATACGATAATAACCAATAATAATGATGGAATCTCCATTCCTGGCTCTGCTTCTATTCTCAGAGGAAATCTCATCCATGATAACATCATCTCATACAATTATAACAATGGGATATCACTCTATGGCGAATCAACCATGCAACCCAATAGGATTTACTCGAACAATATCACCAATAACTCCTATGGAATACATGCGTTTCCAAATTCAAACAACAATATGATTTATCATAATAATTTCAAAGGAAACAGCCCGCTCAATGCATGGGATGATGGATGGAACACATGGGATGATAGTATAAGTGAAGGCAACTACTGGGATAACTGGGGTGGTGGCGGTTGGTATTCCATCCCTGGACCCACTGGGCGATTTGATCACTATCCCTTTAATACTCCCTTTGCATGGCGCCCGTCCCTTAACAACGCAGTAGACAATGCCGGCGTTGTATTATCTACGGGGGGTACTGCGCCATGGTTTGGACAAAAAGACTATTACCACGTGTACATGAACAATAATGATTCAGCACAAAGCGGACACGTGGGAGACAGTCAATATTCCTGGTTGAAAACAACCGTTACCGGACCGGTGACTCTGACGTTCTATTGGAAGGTAAGCTCTGAAATTAATCATGATAATCTTATTTTCTCTGTCGATGGATATGAGCAAGCACGCATCAGCGGCGAGATTGACTGGCAACAGAGCATCTACACAATTAGCTCTGGTTCTCACCAATTACAATGGAATTATACAAAAGACACAAGTATCGATGTTGGACTTGATTGCGGATGGATAGATCTTCTGGATAGCACCCCAAATAACCCGCCAAACAATCCAACAAGTCCTTCCCCGGCAAATGCTTCTACTGGAATTAGTATCACTGCTGATCTGAGTTGGACTGGCGGTGACCCGGACACCGGTGATACGGTATTGTATGACGTGTACTTTGGTACTACGAATCCTTCGCCTAAGGTTTCATCGAATCAGTCTGGGACAACGTACGATACCGGAACAATGAATTTCAATACGATGTACTATTGGAAGATTGTCGCCTGGGATAATCATGGTGCATCAACCATAGGACCACTATGGAATTTTACAACGAAAATAAACAATCCACCGAACATCCCGAGTAGTCCTAATCCAGCAAATAGCTCAACAAATGTACAGATCACACCAATACTGAGTTGGACTGGAGGAGACCCTGATGGTGACACGGTAACGTATGATGTGTACTTTGGATTCATAAGTCCGCCCTCAAAGGTGATATCGAACCAGTCTGCTACAACATATAATCCTGGAACTCTCTCGTATAATACAACGTATTTTTGGAAGATTATCTCCTGGGATAATCACAGTGCTTCAACTGTAGGACCTATTTGGCAGTTTACTACACAAACAACTGCCTCCCCGCACTGGCCTATGTTCCGCCGTATGGTAAATCATACCGCTTATACAAGCGATCAAGGACCATTTACAAACAACCAGCTCTGGGTCTACACAATAGGTAACACGGTAATATCCTCGCCATCAGTAATCGACGGAGTTCTCTATGTTGGTTCTGCTGACAATAAAGTGTATGCCTTTTATGCTTCAAACGGAAGTAAAATCTGGGAATATACCACTGGTAGTTACATATTTTCATCTCCTGCAGTTGCTGAGGGGAAAGTGTACATAGGATCGTTTGACAATAAAATATACGCTCTTAATGCAAACAATGGCAGTAAGATATGGAGTTATACGACTGGAGAAGGTGTTTATTCGTCTCCAACGATTGATAACCAAATCATCTATGTGGGTTCAGATGATAATAAGATATATGCACTTAATGCAATGAACGGTAGTTTTATCTGGAGTTATACAACTGGTGGGGACGTCCGTTCATCACCTGCTGTAGTCCAAAATATCGTCTATGTGGGGGCCGATGATGGTAAGCTCTATGCATTCTATGCAAACAACGGGACTAAAAAATGGGAAAACTCCATAGGTTGCGATCGTTCGTCACCAGCGGTTGATAATGGGATCGTCTACATTGGATCTGTTAATAGTGGAGTGTATGCAGTGTACGCGAATAACGGGACAACAAAATGGAGTTACATGATCGGGACCGGAGGCCAAGTTCGATCTTCTCCTGCGATCGCTAACGGTCTTTTATTTATTGGATCTGATAATGGCAAACTCTATGCGCTCAATCTCTCAAATGGAAGCAAAGTCTGGGAGAAAACCCTTGGAGACAATGGTGTTCGTTCTTCTCCTGCTGTTGCAGGAAATAACATTGTATATGTTGGAGATATGGCTACCACCGGCGGTAAAATATTCGCATTAAATGCATCCACTGGCGCAGAGATATGGATATATCAGACGAATATGCAAATAGAGTCATCCCCTGCGATTGTTGATAACGTTATGTATACAGGTGGTGGACAGAAGGTTTACGCATTTGGACTACCTGCTAAGTTATCGCCAGTTGGACAATGGCCATTCAATGAAGGAAGCGGAACAATTGCGTATGATCAAACATCCTTCCATAACGATGGGACTATTAGTGGTGCAACATGGACAACTGGGTATTCAGGGTATGCTCTTTCTTTTGATGGTTCTAGCAGCAAAGTGACTGTACTAAATTCGTCAAGCATTGATATTACTGAGCCATTTATTGTACAAACTTGGATTAATCTAACAGGAGCCGGTGATTACTATGCTATCGTGGATAAGTATCAATACATTGATGGTTCTGATAGCAGGGGATTTACTTTCTACATTAATAGTGGACATTTACGGTTATCAATGTACTGTGGAACACATGGATCCTGTGACATCCAAAGTCCAGCAGGTAATCTTAGAGATAGTAAATGGCACTATGTTGTTGGCATGTGGGATGGCAACTACGCCAAAATTTTTGTTGATGGAAAACAGAATGCATCAGCTGCATGGATTTATCCGCCGGCATCCACAAATAATCCCCTGGGCATCGGCCAACGACTCAGTGGACATGGTGGTACAATGCCATTCCAAGGTAAGATCGATGAGGTAAGCATATCTCTTCTTAACAATCCACCGAATATCCCAACCAACCCAAACCCACCAAATGACGCTACCAGCGTAAATAGGACAACAGATCTCAGTTGGGTTGGTGGGGATCCTGATTCTGGTGATGTGGTAAAATATGATTTGTACTTTGGGGCAACAAATCCGCCATCAAAGATCATCAGCAATCAAACCAGTTCAACGTATGATCCGGGAACAATGGATTACATCACAACCTATTATTGGAGGATTGTTGCTTGGGATAGTCATAATGTTTCAGCGGTAGGTCCACTCTGGAAATTTACGACAGAAGTTCCACCTGGATTTTACCTGAACCTAAACAACTTCCCCATGTATCCAGCAATCGGGCCAAACTATACACAGATGTGTGGTCCTGCGGTTGCACAGATGACGTTGAACTACATCTGGTGGAACAGCTCGAACTTTACGACACCACCCTTGACCTTTGATAATCAAACCTGGTTGTACCAACGTGGAAAAGAAAACAACTCAAACATCAGTCTTCCTTATCTTGATACACAAGGATTGTGGCATGTGATCCAGTACAACAAACCCATGCCCTACACCACCTACGGATACAACTTCAACCGCTACAGCAATACAAATAGTTCAATTATGCTCAAACAAATCTGCGAATGGATAAACTATCCTATCGGCACCTACGGGGGGTATAAAGCAGGATATCCACTGCATGTCCCTGCTGTCGTTCCAGCCTATGGAAACTACAGCAACTGGATGGCAGTACGTGGATTTAACGCGAATCATTCTGCATATCCACTCCCAAGTAATCTCACCATATACGGGTTCTGGGTGAATGACCCCATGCCTAATGGAATCGGAGCAAATATCTACACAACCGTAAATGATTGGCTGGCTACCTATTACAAACCCTTACAAACTACGGATCAATACAACGGAAAATATGTTGCGATCTGCGAACCACCAGAGACACGGACAGATACAAAACTAAACATCGCACCATCACCAGCACGATTCACCATTAATCAGAAAGAAGCGATCGCACTTGCACAAACAAAAACAGAAAAAACAACAGATGATCTCATACAGAAAATAAACAAATGGATAATCGAAGCTGCTACCACTGGCGCAACACAACAACTCAGCCCGTATGATGCTGAGTTTGCTGCGGTCTTTTCACAGAGTGTTCCTGGAACACCACTCTTCATCAAGAACCTCAACGGCGGACCGGATTACTATGCAGTACCATTCAGCATCCCGATAAAACCTGTTACCGAACAACTGAGTACCATAAGAAATAACGCAGAGAGAAACACGGTCGTTGTCATCTTCATCAACGCTACTGATGGAAGCTTCAAAGAAGCATCATGGACACAGGAACCAATGATCTACCTACCTGTTTCACAAGAGAAAGCAACAATATTGGTACAGGAGACATTGAACGAAAAAGGAATCTACCTCAAAGATCCAACAACACTACATATCGACCTTGTCTACCGAGGATCATCACCATACTATCCAGAATGGAGAATCACCAGTGAAGAGCTCGGACTAGAATTCTTAGTAAATCAAGAGGGAAGACTCAGCTAAAATACAAAAAATAACAGAAGAGAATCCTCCCTCTTTTTACTTCTTATCTGTCCAGAGATAAGAAACGAAATAGTGTAGAGGTTACAAGGATGAGATAATATGGAGAAAATAAATCCTATACGAATAGTATCAATTGTAAGCTGTGCATTCATCCTTCTGGCAACTTCATTTATTGGGGTTGTTGGTGAGGAAAAACGAATACTGAATAATGGTTCCAATGTTTTAAGTTCTCAATTAATCCCCACGTCGAAGGAAAATCTTGTAAGCATCCGTTTTTCTGACTATACCCAGTTAGAACAGCTGCTCGAGTATGGATTTACGCCTCTTGTTAGTCGGGAAAAAGATATAATAGTATCAGCATCGGAAGAGCAACAACAGTGGTTAGACAAAAGGGGATTTTACTATACCGAGGTTTCTGATCAGAATATTCCACATCTAGAGAAGAATGAGGGTGATAGAGCAGATGTCTTCCATACATATACAACATTGACAACGGAGTTACAAACGATAGCAAACACGTATCCAGCGATTACACGGCTCTACGACCTCGGACACAGTGTGCAGGGAAGAGTACTCTGGGGATTAAAGATCTCTGACAATCCGGATGTCGAAGAGAATGAGCCAGAGGTTCGTATCTGCGGATGTCATCATGGGAATGAGTATATGTCTGTTGAGATGCCGTTAATGATGGCATGGCATTTAGTTCGTAATTATTCAGTAAATCCCACGATTACTCAATTAATTAATAATCGAGAAATATGGATCATCCCGCTTGTGAATCCTGATGGGCGGACATCAGGAACACGAGAAAACGCACATGGTATCGATCTCAACCGAAACTATGGCTATATGTATGGTACGACAACCGCTTTTTCTGAACCTGAGACACAAGCAATGCGGGCAAACGCGCTTGATAATGTGTTTAGTCTTTCGTTATCGTTTCATTGTTCTGGGGATGTCGTGAATTATATCTGGAATTATAAAGGACAACCAGTGCCTGATAACGCGGTTGTTGTGCAGTTATCTCAGCAGTATGGTTCTCACAATGGATATTGGGTGGTTGAGGGCTACGACTGGTATCAGACAAAAGGAGACACCAATGATTTTAGTTATGGATGTCGCGGAGATATCGACTGGACTATCGAAGTACAAGATAACGGTATCACTCAATGTTGGGGGTTAAACCGAGATGCGATGATGGAGATCATCACTGCAGCAGGTATGGGGTTAACTGGTGTGGTGACCGATGCCTTTACCGGTGCTCCGATTGCTGCAACAATTTGGGTTGACCAAGCGAATTGGCCATGTTTTACAGATCCGAAAATTGGCGATTACCATAAGGTGATATTACCTGGGACGTATACGGTTCACTTCCGAGCAAACGGCTACCAGGAACAAACACGCAGTGTTGTCGTCTCAAGTTCACCAAATGCAACGATTCTCAACGTTTCTTTATACCCAACAAATGATTACTACGCCTATCAAGTCACACAATGTAATGTTATTGATGGATATAGTTATCCAAATAATTATGTGAATAACCCAACCGAGGTTATCTCTGCGTTAGGTCCACCCGATGGTGTCTGTGCATCACTAGGAAAAGGAGGAGTCGTTGTTCTTGACATGAAAGATAAAATCCAGAACTACCCTGGCAATACTGATTTTAAAATCTACGAGGGCGGCCCCACCTCTGACGGATACACAGTTATGGCGGCTCAAGACTGGAACGGACCCTGGACATCACTTGGTAGCGGAACAGGAACAAAAACATTTAACCTCGGATCACTACAATGGATACAATACGTTAAAATAACCGATGATAACGATGGAAGCTCGACCGAACAGAATCCTGGTGTGGATATCGATGCTGTCCAAAACCTAGTCCCTCAACATTTTATATTAAATCTGAGCAACTTCCCGATGTACCCTGCTATTGGACCAAACTATACACAGATGTGTGGCCCTGCAGTTGCACAAATGACTCTCAACTACATGTGGTGGAACCAAACACAAGATCCCTCTGGACCACCGATGACGTTTGCTGATCAACAATGGCTTTACACAACGGGTCATGCCAACAACACCAACACTTCTTTATCATACCTTGATACCCAAGGACTCTGGAAACTCCTCCAAACCTACCGACCACTCCCTTATAGTACCTACGGATATAATTTCGGCAAAGAATATGATACCAACAGCACCATCATGATCAAGCAAATCTGCCAATGGATCAACTACACGATTGGTACGTACGGTGGCCATCGACCAGGGTATCCCTCAAACGTCCCTGCGCTCGTCCCAATCTATGGTGATTATAGCAATTGGGTAGCAGTTCGCGGATTCCACAGTGATCAACCCGCGTATCCACTCCCCAGCAATCTCACCATCTATGGGTTTTGGGTGAACGATCCATTACCGGGAGGCATCGGAGCAAACAATTACGTTACTGCTGGAGACTGGCTTGCGACATATTATAAACCACTACAGACAACCGATATCTACAACGGGAAGTATGTTGCGATCTGTGAGCCACCAGAAAAAGATAATAACACCCAAGTAACAATTGCACAATCACCGACACGCTTCACTACAGAAAAACAACAACTCATCACTCTTACACAAAACACAAAAACCTCTACCGAACTGATCGCACAGACAAACCAGTGGATTATCCAGGCTACGCAGAAAGGAATCACCACCCAGCTTCTCCCGTATGATGCTGAGTTTTCCCGTGTGTTTAAAGAGACGAGTCCTGATTCTCCGCTGTTTGTGAAGAATCTAATCGGCGAGAATTATTATATCGTACCGTTTAGGGTATCATCAGATAGTGAGAAGACGGTTGTCGTTGCTCGCATCTCTGCAGATGATGGAAGTTTCAAAGAGGCATCATGGGTGAAAAACCCCGTGAAATATTTACCAATATCACAACAACAGGCACAACAACTCGTCAGTAAATACTGCGAACAGCAAGACATTGACCTAGGCGATCTTATAATGATGACAAGTGATTTGATCTACCGACAAGCTTCGCCGTATTATCCTGATTGGCGAGTGATGGTAAATGGAGTTTCTTATATAGTAAATCAACAGGGAATCATCAGTATAATTCAATGAAAAAATAATATGCCGGATTGTTGAAATGAAAAAGAAATTATTTGTCGGTGTAGTAATCTTTTTATTCTTATCTACAGGATTAATTGCACCATCGCAAGCAGCACTTATACCAACATCTAACCATAAAGATACATTGGACCCTGGCGGAATCAGAGGGCCAATCTTTGGAATAATACAAGGCTATCAATTTCATGACCCCTGGAATTACTCACTCAGTTTCTACGCAATTTTCGTCATCTACCTTGGAAAAGGATACGGTTTTGATTCAGGGTTTTACCCACGACTTCTCATATGTAGACAAATAGACTGGAGATACCATTCCTTTGAAGGCATAATTACTCCGACACACATTTCTGGGACGATCTCTGGTCTTCCATAACAATGAAAATATATGGTAATACGTCTTAATGACTGAGTGATTACACCACTATTTTTAAGGCTTCAGATGAACATAATGTATAGTACTAGCCGTCATGTCCTGGTCCTGAGTAATCTTGTTTTGGCGTGATGGTTTCAAGATACGCATTATCTTTTGTGATCCACCAGCTTGTTGAATCATTTGAATAACTCCAAATAAGTGGGTATTCAGGGTTATTTTGAGTTGCTGTTGCATTGTACCACCAATTATTCGGGTAGAAACAATCGTATCCCCTTCCATAGTAGAATGATTCGTTCATGCTGATGTGGTAGTCGCCATTCCAATCTGCTTTGTACGCATCAAGATGATTCCAGTCGACTCCGCTGCCTTGGCCTGAACCAGAGTATCCTTGGCCCTGACTACTATGTGCGCCTTGCCAGCTGAGCCATACCCACCAGAGGTTCCAATTTGTCATCCAGTGTGCATCTTCAAATCCACCTGCCCATTCATCGCCAAGATCCCAGGGGTTGATGTCGCCGTCGTCCCAGTCGCATTTTGAGGTATGGGTCGCATCGGTTGCGGTCAGGATGACACGATTAGGATAGTAGAACGGCATTGGTATCCAGATGATTCCACCGTATGGGAAATAATGAGGCATGTAGATGATTTCATATTCAAGGTTATTGAGATACCGACCAGCGTCACAGGTGTCTAAGACAATGATCATATCCTGACATTTGGTCACGTCAAGTCTTCCATCAATCCATGAGATATTGACATCTTGATTTAGTAACCATTTGTTATCTGTTCGGCTGTGGCCCATGTACATAAAGAACACTTTGTCGTCTTTATCAGTCAGTGATGCAAGAGTGCTGAGTGTTTGATTGGTATTTGTTTTATTATAGAGCAAGTCTACCCCTGGGTCTGAGGTGAAGCGACTGAGATAGTAGATTTTATCGTCGGTGTATCCATATTTGTTTTTCAATAAATTGTACATGACATGTGCGGTTTCATCAAAAGTATACATGTCTGGGTTACTTGCGCTTCCATGGTACTGGTTTCTGTCGTCGGTCGGGTTTGAATCCCAATCATCTGAACCGAGGATGAGGACCGCGTATTTTGTTTGACCACAAGGGTCGGTAAAATATGTTTTTACCTCTTGATAATCAGTAAGTCTGTCACCGTCTGTGTCTTTTAACCAAGGTTTGGTTCCATAAGTGAACATCTCCTCGCTATCAGTTAATCCATCACCATCGGAATCACCAGTACCCCAACTCCAACCTTGGGAAGAAGTACCAATTTGGAATACTCCCGGGCTTGTCGTAGTTTGGAAGTTTAGTGTAATTTCATGAGATCCTGAACCAAGTGTGCCCATAAAATAACAATACTCAGAGTTGTTGTATGAGATGTTACCTCCTGGGCCTCTCACAGTTATTGGATTGCTATCCCAATACGCGGTGTCCATATATCCCTGCATGTGTCCTCGAAGGAAAAATACGTTAGGTGCAGTGACATAGAGATGGATATGTACGTTTAAGTTTTGATAATATGTGTTTCCGTAGGTATACAAACTATAATTATTATGGACACCTACAAACATGAGACGCTGCGTTGATGTCGATGTCGACACTTGCATTTTGCTTCCATCATTGTCAAAATCTGTTGTCCAGTGTATGGAATAATCACCAGTGGCGACTGGGATGTCTGATTCAACAATTACCTTTCCGGGTTGAGGAGTAACATGATGGGGAACAGAAATACCCGTACTGTCCCAGAGACCAACGACTGTGAAACTATCTTCAGGGTCACCACTGCTTGGATTGGTATTATAACTCACCAGGGTGATCTGGAGAACAGATGATGCCATAGTCTGTTGAACATGCGCGGTGAAAACTAAATTGCTGAAGGGATCAACGATTGGTGGTTCAGTAACTTCAAAACTTTCCATATAGCTATATTCTGATAATCCAAGTGCGTAACTCACTGGAGTGTTTCTATTGAATTCCCCGTTTCCAGCTCCGACGTCATCAAGGAATGTTTTCACTTGTCTGTCACTCCACCCATATCCTGATGTTGTGGCATATCGGGGATCTGTTTTATAGAGATGAAGTTCGTCGATGTTCTTGAGTCCGTCGGAATCGGAATCCAGATTCGCATCATTTACTAAAGGATCAAGAACAGAAGAATACTGCATTTCTTCTGAGTCATTCATTCCATCGCTATCAGAATCGGTATTACGTGCGTTTGCTCCTGCTATTTCGTTATTCAGTCCTCGACCTTTCCAATATACGGTTTCTGGTCCATCAAGCCATCCATCTTGATCGGAATCTGCAGATGTCCAATTAGTTCCGTAGATGTAGAGTTCTTCTTGGTTGTAAAGCGAATCTGCATCTTGATCAGAGGTGTCAGTGGTGACGACTTTGTTATGATCGTAGGTTGTCATCGCGATCGCTGGATAGGAATTACCTGGGATGGTGAGGTCTTTGGTTTCGCTGTTGGAGATGGTACTTGAGAGAATCGTAGTATTGGTTGTGTATGTTAAATTGTTTACAGGGGACACAACGAAATCATCCCAGTAGGCTTCACCGTAATTATCAGTACCCTCTTCAAAGTCACCTATAAAGAATGTTCGGGAATCGCCACCACCACCGCAGAAACGTCCTGTTGCTCGATAAACGTCATTGACATAGATATCATAGTTTTGTTGTGATGGATGGACAAGATATTTGATGTAATACCATAGACCGGGAGTAAAGGTCATTATATAATAGTTATCGACGTCTCTCCAGATGAAATCACCGCCGTTGTCAATTACGGTGATTATTTGCGGTTGGTTGGTGAACATACTAATCCAATGATTACTTAATCCGGGCAAATAGAAGTAATATGATACTTCATATTCCTCTGCAGGGTTCATGGCGAGCGTATGTGTTGCCTTTGCCATGGATGATCCTGGTGAGTACATATGCATACTGTAAGATGGACTCTTACACGGGCTCGAAGAAGTGGCAACAATACCAGAGCCTGCTGTTTGTACTGTCCATCCAATAAGGTCGTTATCATTGAAATCATCATTAAATATCATTTGTGTGAGGACAAAATCATCCCAGTATGCTTCTCCTTCATAATTCGTACTTGGTGAAGTATCTCCTATTTCGAATTTCTGCTCTAAACCAGGGGTGGGATAAATAGTACCGACTGCCTTCCATAAATTATTAACATAGATATCGTAGGAGTTTGTTGATGGATGAACTATAATTCTAATATTATACCATTGTCCTGTAGTAAGTGGTGCGGAGTAAATGATATGCTGGGTAAAACCCCATGATAAATAAATCCAGGCTCCATAATTAAAAACATTTAGGCAGGTATGATAATTTTTAAAGACTTCGAATCCTAGACTACCTACCGATTGAATAAAAAAATCGAATGAAATATTGTAATCCTTTGAAAGATTCAAAGGATATGATGGTGACCGGGCATAAGCAGTCCTAGCTGTACCTGGCGAATTCATATGGATACTATATGGCGGACTTGTATATCGAGTACCAGAAATTGCAAATAACCCGCTCCCTGTTGTTGTAACGGTCCAGTCGCTGATGCTTCCACCATCGAAATTATCAGAAAAAACGGTTTTATTTATATAGGATGCAGTCGGATAAATCTGCAGTCCACCAACACTTGTATCACCCCACATATCAGATATCTGCACTTGATCGGTCTTTAATGTTCCATACACCTCGAATTTATAGTGATAACTTGGGTTGAATGCAGCAATACTACTCGACATAACAGAAAACATACCGCCTGTTGCGACATTAATTTTGTATTGCCCATCAGAGGTTGAGTTCATGAGGAGTGCACCATTCGTAAAAGCAAGATTCCCAGTACCAGTAACAAGCAGGTTTCCATTAAGAATAATAAAGCTATCGTTTTTCGTTTGAACGGTGCTCACTGTCCAATCCCCACTCATCGTCTCATAGACACCAATACCAGTCCCAGGAACATTATTACTTTCATCATCCTCATCGACCAAAAACGTAGGATCAACACTCACATTGATGATATGATACCCAGAGGTTGGTGGTGTGTTCCAAACGACGGATTTTTGTAATGAATCCCCTGCCGCAAGAGAAGATACAAACTGATCAGACCCAATTTGACTTTGGTTATCATAAAACCGAACATAAAACCCTGAAGCATTCCTGATTCCATCGTTTTTAATCGTCGCGGTAATCGTCACCGCAGAACCCACCAAAGGCGTATTTGTTGAAAACTGAATCAAGGTTGCTTGTAAATCAAGCCAGGGGATCGCAACTGGAATCGTCCGCGGTTGATCCATCAACGGCAACGGCGACGCATACGCTGTATACGAATCTTTCACAACCGTGACATTATGGGGTATATTCATCGTCTTCCCTGAGGATGTCTGTACGTATTCTACGCACCGGACAAGGATCGGGTTCCTATCAGAGACATCGGTGAACACCATCGCCCCAGTGCTATCTCGCACTGTTGTTGATGCATTTTGCATCATCGTCCAATTCCGGTACATGGGTTTCAGTTCCATGAACCATTCCGCAGTGAGCTGTGAGACACTGTTTCCAAATGAAGCCTTAGATTTGTTGAAAAACGTATTTAATGTAGTAAGCTGCGTATTGTTACCAACAAAGAGATCATAGCTCCCAGAACCCACGACAAGGCAGCTCCTTAACAGATGCGAAGTACCCATACAATACACACCACAGACATTATTCGTGATGATGCCATTCGTTATGATGTCATACTTTGGTTTCACCCAGGTGATATTCACATTAGATACCTGTATTTTACCGATTGATGCTGTTGTCACATTCAACGGTATTAGACTATCACTCTGACTACCACTCCCGGCGTTGCTGAGCAGGTTGATTTCCGTGATAAGGTCAGCACCTGTAATCGTTTCAGTCGTAGTAAATTCTCCAGAGTAGCTCCATTCATGATCGCCGTCGTCACCGATATCAAGCGAGACATCATGCGGATAGAAGGTAGAAACAGGGACCTCAATTGGTTCTTCGTGCTCTATAGGGTCGGATTCTATAGGGACGGACATAACCTTTTTGGACAAGCCAGATCCTTGATGAGATACGACATCTGGTACGTCTCCAACACTCTTCGTACCACGTTCACCTTTGGGTAACAGCGGAGGATCACGGTGTTCTATGCTTAGCCATTGAAGTCCGGTCACGTTGAGATGGATACCGGTGATCACAGCATTACCTGGGAGTGCGATACAGGCATCTGTACTATATCCTCCACTGTAGGAGAATGAGATGGTTTTTTCATCTGTTCCATCGGAGAAACTTGTTGTTGTTCCAATGAGTTCTTCACCATTCATTAAATAGAGTCCATATTCATTTTCTGTGATGGTGTTATTGATGATTTCGCAGTGATCTGATTCGGCAATACAGACCCCAATATAGTTATTTGAAATGAGATTTCCATCAAGACTGATATCTCCACCATTTACGTATAAACCAAGATTACTAGCAGTACCCCACTGGTTATATCCACATGCATGTAACTCGCTATTTTTCATCATCAGTGTGCTACCGTTATCCACCAGGAATCGATAATGATACAAAGAGTTTGTAGAGGTTATCTTTGATGCATCATTCATTGTTGAGCGGTCTTGGTCATAGTCAAAAATAGAAAACAGACCACCCTGTTCTACCTCGATGCGATACTGACCGTTATTGATGCAGTTTATTTGGAGGGTGACGTTCGTGAGCGTTAAGCTCCCTCCATTTTCTATCAGGAGATTTCCAGTAAGTATAATGGTTTCGTTTGACCGCTGCTCGGTTGAGGTGACAATCCAATCACCACGCATTGGTGTATTTAGCAAATTAGTTGTCTCTTCAACGATATTATAATTATTTTTATTAGATTGGACGACGGTCGCGGAGAAACCCGCAACAAGAAATATTACAACAGTTCCATAGCAGCCTATATTTCTCCAACATTTCCATCCTTTAAGCATGTATATTCCCCCAATTCTTTTTTAGATAAGGAAATTATGTTATTATATGTAAAGTATTTGGCTAATATTTATATATTGGTATGAAAAGCCATAGCAGTGTACATGAATCAGGGTTATACAGGTCACTGAAAAATGAGTAACTATACGGTTTAATTGAAACTAAAACGCGATCTATACAAAAGAGTTATCTGCATCCCTTATACTTTTTTAATCGCATAATAACACATTTTGGGAGTGAGAAAAAGTACCATTACTATATTAATAACTATCGTGTAGTTTTTATAGTTCCATTACTATGTTAATATTCAGGAGTTGAATGAACATGGGGGAACGAAAAACATACATCATCAACATTGATGGAATGCGTGCAGATTACTTCAACGCTATTGGCCATCAAGGTTCACTTACTCCAACACTTGATTTTTTAGCAGACAATGGTATTCTCTTCACCAACTGCAAATCTACAATGCCTGCAAACACCGGGACAAACCATACATCGATTCTTACATCAACCCACGCAGGAATCCATGGAATCCTTGGGATAGGGGGATACTATCAAGGATTAGATTTCAACCATTTCCGCTTCTCACGAAAATACGGGATGGCAAAGGCAAACATCTATACCCATCAACATCTCCAGGTCCCAACAATATTCAACATCATCAAAACACAAAGCCCGTATCTCACCACATCATTTATCACTGGGAAACCCTGGCTTGGACAGATCATCCCAGATGAGAATTGCGACATCACCATATACCCAGAAAACACATCAGAGAGCCATGGGATGCACAATCCAAACCCCGGATATGTCACACCATCTGAAGGATATGTTCTCGGTGGACTTGCACATCCAGAGGATAACAGTCTGTTCCCGCGGATGTATATCCCAGCAAAAAACGAATCAACTCCTCGTGCACCGCCAGGAACCATCAACCTTTCACCAGTACACTTCGATGCAGATAAACTTCCCTCGGACCAATGGGTCGTTGACCAGGCTATCCACTGCATAGACCATGACAACCCTGATTTCCTCTACATGGTTATGATGAACATGGATCTCGCAGGACATTCATACGGATCCTGTATCACTGAGGAAAACCCTTTGGAAACCGATGTTATTAACCTTAGTACACTACGCAACCCAAATGCTACACGCGATCAACTTTTTATCACAGACCAAAAAGTGAAACGATTCATTGATCATCTGAAAACAAAACATATGTTTGACGATGCACGCATCATCATCACCGCAGATCATGGGATGAGTACCATGAAAGCCCTTTACACCCAGGAAACAAAACAGCAGATGCTTGACTGGATTCTTGAGAAACTTCATCTCATCAATGATACTGCGTATACGCCGTTTACTCCCCTAAAATTTAGTGAACAACTTGTTGTAGACGTCAGACAAATCCTTGAGGATCATGACATTCACATGCGGGCAAGCCCGGATAAATTCCTACAGCGATACAACCCACATGGTGGTTACGACTGGTGCATATCAGAAGGACCAAACGGCTACATCTACAATGCATCAGCAGAACGACAATCAGAAATCAAAGACATCCTGCTTAACTATTCAATCATTGAAAATGAGACAACTGTTCACCCAGTATGGAACGTTCTCACCGCAGATGAACAAGAGTCCGCAATCAACGACTACGATGGTAAACCGTTTCATATCGGCAAAGGAAACTTCCTGGATGTTATCTGGCCGAGTATCATGATATTCTGCAGGCCACATTATATGATCCCGATGTACCATGATCAGCTGATGTCTGCGTTGATGCCGCTGATGATCAAAATGAAACTCCCTGGTTTTGTTGATATCAGAACCGCGATGGGTGCACATGGAACATACCTTGAACAAGATGTTCCATTGATCATGGTTTCGCGTAATGAACCTATGGTACCCGTTGGTGTAGCAAATGGTGATCAAGTATCGGTACTTGATATCCTCCCAACCATACATACACTCAACGGCTGGAGCATTCCCTCATCATATGAAGGAGAATCGTTACTTCCATAACAAAAAAAATGGTTCATGGAAACTATGGTTGTTGGTTTTTTAAAAGTTTTTTCTCCATTTTTTGTTTTTTTGCTCTCAACTTCATCTTTCTAATATAATATGCAGGATACAGGATTCGCACGATTAAAACAATGAGAATTAATGCAATCAACACGGCAAAAATCGCGATGACGATATACAAAAAGTTTTGCTGAATAAACGGCTGCGTATGACTAACTCCTAAAATTAGCGAGGAGTCGACCTGGGTGTGTTCACCGCTATCGTTGACAAAAAGGACTGCTTGAATGTTAAACGCAGCTTTACTCTGCTCAGTATTCCGTAAATAACAGTGGACAATAAATTTCTGTGTCGCCCCGGGCTGCAAGCATTTTTCGTTGCTTCTTCCGAGTTCTTTTCGCTGTGCACCCATTATCTGCAAAACATTGTATTGTTCAAGTTCAGGGATAATTGATGGTTTTTCCACGAGGTCGACGCGAACATAGGTTTGCACATCAAACACACCTTCATTTGTAACGTTGACTGACACATCAAAATCGTTGGTATCTTCATTGATTATTTCTGGTGCGTATATGTTGAGAATCCGTAGTTTATTTCTATCTAATGTCTGGGTGTTTAAATGCAACCCTTGAGCCGTTGAGACATCCCTAGTAATAATTCCAATTAATGGGATCTTTTGCAAAAGGACCGCTTGAATGTTATATTGCCCTTGATACCAGTTGATATCGCCCTCACGAATCAAACAGGTAATCTGACATGTTTTCGTTGTTTTTCCGGGGCAGATCACAAAAGGTCCCGCTCCAACATCTTTTTTAATGAGTTGAAGCAATCCATCTAATAAATCAACACGTATCTGAATACGAACCGGGAGAAACCGGTCGTTTCTTATTGTGACATTCACAGAAAACTGTTCTCCGCCGTTCACCAGATCGGGTACTTGAAAATCACTTATTCGTATTCTGCTCTTTGGAAGAATGTCTCCTGATGAGGCTTGCGCAGGAATTATAATGATACTTAGAAAAAATAAGACGATACAAATTCCGAATATTTTTTTTAACATAAAACAATACCCCATATCTTTTTTTAATATAAATAGTTAATATATTAATAATACTTTCTTTTATCGAAACAAACATTCTTTCTAGTTTATAACAGATAAAACAGATAAGAAATGTACATCAACATTTATATACTATTAAAATTATATTATTATTGGGTAATACGTATGCCAAACAAAAAAACAATCATTGCGATAGGAATCATTTCTTTGTTTATCGCTGTTGCAATGAGTCCTGCTCTTATCGAACTGGCGGAATCAGAGACGGAGCCACAATCTCTTCTCACCCGCGTAATTTTCGGAGAGACATCATCAAAAGAAGAAGACGTCCCTCTCCCCGTATCAGAAGAAACAGCATTCAAAACAAAGCTGTCTGAATTCATGAACAGCCTTGATTCAGTGAACGACTACACCGAACTTCTCGCAACCATCCAGGATTTCTTTGGAGAAAAACAAGGTTCAACCCTTCTCAAAGAAGCACTACAGAACATCGATGGGTTTTCACTCTTCAGCAAACGCGTGTTCGTCATAAGCTACGGACATAACCCCACAGTAAACCTCTTCAAAAAATTCCAGTTCAACCTCCTACGACCCGCAACACTCTTCTGGTACTACTCAGGAAAATCACAACATCTTATTTCAGATAAAACCCTGATCATCGACCCCTATCCCTTTGACGTCAGAGTATTAGACGGCAGACAAATGGGGTTCATGAAACGATTCGTCGGCGTCTACATCTACAAACCAAGCAGCACAATATCAGAAAGTTACACCTTCTTCATAGGATACGCCTATAAAGTCGCAGGTGTCGATCTGTCATTCACAAACTAAATTTTTTTTCATAAAATTTTTACAAATCGTAATAGTATTCCCCATGCTGCCGCTGTTCCCTATCAAGATACGAACCAGTTTTATTCACCCTAGGCCGCTTTGTTTCCTCATCCCGACGAAACGTAATCCCCACATCTTTTAAAAACCGGTTCATCCCCTCATGCAGACCAAAAGGACCCAATGCCCTCCCGTGTTTCCCAGGCTCTCCATCGAACACAATCAACGCATCACTCACCATATCGATAAAATACACATCATGATCAACGACAAGAGCTGATTTCCCGGTTTTCTCAATGACACGTCTGATCGTCCGAGAAACAATCATACGCTGTTCACTATCAAGATACGCAGAAGGTTCATCAATCAAATACATATCAGCATCACGAACCAATGCATATGCAATCGAGACCCGCTGCAGCTCTCCACCAGATAGTGTCTCAAAATCCTTATCCAACAGATACTTCAAATGAAGCGGCTCAAAAACCTCTGTTTGGAAAAACGATTCCGTAAACAACAACTGCGCGTTTTTCTCAAGAAGATCACGAACAGAGCCCTCATACTCCGTAGAGATATACTGCGGTTTGTAACTTACCTTCAAATCATACTCTATAGTTCCCTTCGTTGGTTTAATCACCCCGGCAAGCATCTTCACAAACGTTGTTTTCCCAATCGCGTTAGGTCCAACCACACCAATGATCTCCCCCTGCCTGATGAGACCGCCTTCTACATCCAACGAAAAATTATCAAATGATTTTGTAAGATTCCCAAAAGAGATAACAATGCGCATATCCTGTCGTCGTTTCGGCGGATGCGCAAAAAACTCTATTTTTTCCCCAAAACGAATATTTTCTTCTTTAAGATAACCTGAGAGATAGACGTTAATTGCGTTGCGAACAACCCGCGGATACGTAACGACCCCATACGCGCCTTCATCACCATACATCAGATGCACGTTTTCACAGAGGAAATCAAGAACCGCAAGATCATGCTCAACCACTATTACTTTCTTCTTTTTCGCAAGCTCCTGGATAATACGAGAGACCTTCAAACGCTGGAAGATATCCAAATAAGATGACGGCTCATCAAAAAAATACAACTCCACGTCTTTTAACAATACCGCGGCTATTGCGACAAGCTGCAATTCACCACCTGAAAACGTCCCATCATCAATGCGTTTATTCAAAAGATTCTCTAAACCAAGCTTCTGGACAACCTCATCATAGTTTCCTACGGTATCTGCTTTCTTCAAAATTTCTTTGATCGTTCCTTGTAATACCTTTGGGAGTTTATCGACATACTGCGGTTTAACGGCACTGTGGATTTCATTGTTTGCAAG
>JAPKYE010000115.1 GCA_026394495.1 Methanobacteriota archaeon
TTTATGGCGATGAGGATGAACGGATCATCGTCGACAACGAGCAGTTTCTTCTGTTTGTTTGCATTGTTGGAAACCGATTTTTTTTCCTCACGTTTTACGAGGACAGCGTCTATTCTTTTTTTAACATCACTTATCTCAAAAGGTTTTTCGATGAAGCCCTCAGCGACGATGCCACCAATTTTTTTACTGGTTTTATCGGGCACTGCAGTAAGGAATATCATAGGAATGGTTGTCCAACTAGGATGTTCTCGCAGTCGACGTTGTACTTCCCATCCGTTGATAATGGGCATCATGATATCAAGTAAGATGAGATCCGGCCGGTATCCTTTGTTGAGCAGCTCAAAGCATTCTTTTCCGCTGGTGACACCCATGATTTCGTAGGTTTGGTCTAAATCCTGCAGCCCTGTTTTCATAGCTAGGATCACATCTGATTCATCGTCGACGATTAAAATTTTCTTTCTCATTTTTAGCACCATCTTTTACATAGTCTGATTTTTTTTCGCTGCGGTTAAAACCGAATCAACTCTTTTTTTCAAATCAATTATATCAAACGGTTTTTCAATATAGTCTTTACTGACAATAGAGCCGATTTGTTTACTGATTGAATCGGTTTTTGCTGTGAGGAACACCACAGGGATATGTTGCCATTGTGGATGCTCCCTGAGTTTTCGTTGGACTTCCCAGCCGTCCATCACTGGCATCATGATGTCAAGCAGGATGAGATCAGGGATTTTGCCTTGTCTTAAAAGGTCAAAGCATTCATTTCCGCTTTTCGCCTCGATGATATCGTAACCTGCGGCTATTTCCTGAAAACCTGTTTTCACTGTAAGGATTAATGATGGACTATCATCCACTATCATGATTTTTTTCATTGCTATCGTACATCTCCTCTAAATTTTTCTTTGATGTTAGAGCTTTTTCAATACGCGATTTTATATCGGATATCTCAAAGGGTTTCTCTATGTAGTCATCACCTAGGAACCTTCCTGCGTTTTGTGCGATTCGATCAGTACGTGCTGTTAGGAACATAACCGGGATGTTTCTCCAGGCGATATCTTCCTTGAGTTTATCGTATACCTCCCAGCCGCTCATCTCCGGCATCATGATATCTAAAAGGATTATGTCGGGGATTTGGTTGTTTTTGAGGAGTTCAAAGCATTGATGTCCACTATGGGCACCGATTACTTGATATTTTCCAGGCTCGTCTTCTAACCCGCTTTTCAGGGAAAGAATCACATCGGAATTATCATCGACAATAAGTATGGTTTTCATTCTTTTTTCTCACCTGTTGTATGAATAGCTTTATCTTTTTGCGGTTTATTTAATTTATCATCACTAATTTTCATCGTAAAGTGAAACGCGGCTCCTTTTCCAGGGCCAGGGCTTTCCGCCCATATTTTTCCACCGTGTTTCTCAACGATTCGTTTGCTAATGGCGAGGCCAAGGCCGGTGCTTTGGAGATCATGACGAGATGGGTCTGCTTTGTAGAACTCTTCGAAAAGATGTTCTAATTGCTCCACGGTTAAACCAACACCGGTATCTTGAATGGTTGTTATCACAGAATCCTGTGCCTGTACGGTAGAAACCGTTATTTTTCCACCGGGTGGCGTGTACTTCATTGCATTGGAGAGAAGGTTGTCGATAAGCTCCCGCATTTGGAGAAGATCTGCATTAACGATTATTGAGTCATCAAGATTACTTTCGAGGATTATCCCTGTTTCTTGAAGAGTCCTTTGTATGCTTTCTACAGCTTTTTTGATTTCTATAGAAAGCGGAAACTCAGTCATTGCGAGAATAACGTTCGATGAGTTTAATCGTGCAAGCTGCAGCGTTTTTACGACCAGGTTTTTCATATGATTCACATTTTGTATGGTGACATCAAGAAGTTCGACGAGTTTTGGGTCTTGTTCGCGTTTTTTAATGATGGGGAGGAGGGTATTGAGTGGTGTTAACGGTGTTTTGAGGTCATGGCCGAGTTGTCCGATGAACTCGTCTTTTTGTTTCAGGAGTTTTTCGATTTCTCTTGTACGATCCCGGACTCTTTGTTCAAGGTCTTGGTTTAAACTGGAGAGTTGTCCTCGAGCAACATGTAGTTCTTCATTGATTGCAGTAAGGTCCTCTGTTTTTGTTTGAAGCTCTTCATTTTTCTCGCTGATTTCCCCTTGGGCTAGTAAAAGACGACCGATGGAGTCCTGAAGATCATCCATGATGTTGAGGGTTGCTCGTTCACTGTTCTCAAGCAGGGATATTTTTTCAAAAAGTTCTTTTTCAACCAGCTTTATATCCGTTAAATCTCGCAGCGTGCTCACAATCATTTCAAGTCGATTATCTTGTTTGAGTGTTGTAAACACATGGGAGATCCATTTTGTCTCACCTTTTTTTGTTTGAATGCGGTACTGGAAACTCGGCGATGAGCCTCCTTGTAACGCCTGAGAAAAAATTTTTTGTACCAAATCAGAGTCATCTGGATGAACAATATTTGGTCTCTGACCGATGAGTTCTTCAGGTTTATACCCTAAGACCGATTCGCAGGAGGGACTAACATATGAT
>JAPKYE010000130.1 GCA_026394495.1 Methanobacteriota archaeon
GGAAATATGTCGTGCGTATCCCATCCAGATTAATTACAATGAATGAAACATGTTTGTACTATAAAACACTAATGCAACAAAAAAATAATCATCAAACAAACCTTGAAGGATTTATCGCCATCGATATGTTTTCTCCTTAAATGATAGTATCGAACGAGATATATGGTTAAAAACGTATGACAAAAAATAATCGCGCCCTTTGCAATAGCTTTGTTTTTAAAAAGTTTGCATTATTATTAATCAGCAGTCATCTGAAGAATGATAGGATATAAATCGTTTCTTCATCTGAGGATGGAAGTTTTGTAACAATAAGCGGTTTGAGACTTTTCCATATAGTTTTTTTCTCGAAGATTTTTTCCATTAATTTTTCTTTAGAAAAACCAGGGATTATTAATATGACCAATGTGGAATCAACAGTTCAACCTTGTTTTAAAAAAATGTACAAATCGGGGACGAAACAATACGAGATATAAATCTATGTTAGTTACCAAAGAGAGTAACTATCATGTATTTCTACTATACATATACTTCAAAACTATCGCCATCGTCGTGCTTTCATTTGAATTGATATGATTTGAAATGGATTTATCTCTAAATTTTTATAAGGTACTTCTATCGACTTACCTAAGCTCCATAGAGGCTCATCATGTAATTGATACCGAACTCCGTTAATTCTACTTCATCATTTGAGACATATTTTAATATGTTAAACCCAAGTAGTCGTTTGACCATGTATTTTAAATCATCAACAGAAACTTTCAGTAACTCTATGGCTCGTTCGAGTTCTAAATCTTGTTCAAATAACATTTCTAGAAATTGATATTCTTTTTTCGTAATATCTATTTTTTGTTTTGATTTATTTTCAGATTTTTCTACTTCTGATGATGCAGTAGTTGACTCATCAAAGATTCCGATCTCGCCATGTATTTTATGTTGATCTTCTTTTGTTGATGATGCATCAAATCCTTCTGAATCAGACTCGATAACTTTGGTTAATTTCTTAACAATGGTATCTAAATCGAGTTGATCGACTGTTTTACCATCTTTATCATATAGGTCATAACTCATTGTTTCCTTATTATATTCCCAAGATGTAACATTCCCCATTTCATAGCCAAATATACTTTCAGGGTCTGTCTTTTTCTTTTCTGTTTCTTCTCTCCGTTCAGTTGCAGTGCTGGGTGTATATATAGCGGGTTTATCTTTTTCCATTCGAGCGTAGAGGTAGCGTTGTTCCAACTGCATATTTCCAAGGTTTACACCAAGTCTTCGAAGCTCTGGCATATAATCTGGACCGATTTGTTTTTTGAACTCGTTAATAAAAAACAAGCCGCCTTTTGCCCCAAGATCTAATAATACAACCCGGATGAGGGATTCGATGACTTCACCAACGACAGGTGGTTCAATATTATCTACGATATCAGAGGAAACATCAATAACTACGTCATGGCTATCGAACATGACACCTTCTTTTATCTGGACAGTAACATATTTTAAAAAAGTATATTCTTCTCTAAGTGTTTGGATTATGGAATCCATCGCCATTGCTGCAAAGAGTTGTGATTCTCGCCTACTTGCCACGGCATAAAGTGCTTTGAGGATCTGCCGGATAATATCTGAGTTTTTAATTTCATCCATTTTTTTCCATCTTTATGTATTATTTATTAACACCTATGGTACAGATTTTTTATTAAACCAGGTCCCCTCATATCTTTTAATGATAATTGTTAGGAAAAAGATTTTGTTTTTATCGTATTGCTTTTTCAATCATATCTTCAATTATTTTTGCTTTTGTATCAGAAATTTCATACGGTGTTGCTAGTATCCGCTCAATTTTTTCTTTCAGATCATTCATGTCAAAAGGTTTTTCTATATAGGCATCACCAAGTATCTTGCCAAATCCTTTACTAAAAGCATCTGTTCGCGCAGTGAGAAATACGATAGGGATTTTCTTCCAGTTCTGATTTTGTCGTATCGCTTTAAACACTTCCCAGCCGTTCATCTCAGGCATCATAACATCCAACAGGATTAGATCAGGAAGTCCCTTATTTTGTAACCATTCGAGACATTTCTTTCCGCCATCTATCGGTATAACTTGATAATCTCCAAGACGTTCTAGCCGTTGTTTGACAGTAAACGTCTGATCGGGATCATCATCTACACTCATGATCTTTTTCATTTGTTCATCACCTTTTTTATGATATATGTAATTTGCTTAATTATTTTTCCTGTTGTTTGTTTCTTGATTTATTGAGATCGGAATTGTGAAAAAAAACGTTGATCCTTTTTCAAGTCCTTCGCTGTCAACCCATATTTTTCCACCGTGTTTTTCAACGATTCGTTTACAAATAGCAAGGCCCAGTCCCGTGCTTTGGCGATCATGACGAGATGAGTCTGCTTTGTAGAACTCTTCGAAAAGATGTTCTAATTGTTTCACAGTTAAACCAACACCGGTATCTTGAATGGAAACAGTAACGAAATTGTTATCTTTCTTGGCATTAATGATAATTTTACCTCCTGTTTTTTCGACACCATACTTATACATATAATGAATAGAATTCGAAAGGAGATTGGTTAATACCTCTTTTAATCGCAGTGCGTCTGCATTCACAGCTATTTCTTTATCCATTCTGTTTTCTGTTTTAATATTGTTTTCTTCTAAAAGATATCCATTATCCGCGATAGTGTTTTCAACCAAAGTAAAAAGATCAAGAATCTGGAAATCAAAATTAATCGTTTTTCCTTCCAGCTGGGCTAATGCTAATGTATTCATTACTAGCTCTTTCATATACATCGCATTACGATTAATAACATCTAGTACTTCTAATAATTTAGAATCTTTTGTATCTTCGGTAACAATAGGTAATAAATTGATAATTGGACCAAGTGGGTTTTTTAAATCATGCCCAAGCTGGTTGATGAAATCGTTTTTTTGTTTCGCAAGTTTTTTTACTTCATCATATGCCTTAATTAATTTTTGTTGTATTTCTTTCATTTCCGTGATATCTCTGACTGTTGCCTGCAGGAACACTTTTTCGCCCTGTTTGATCCTCGACAAGAGCACTGTTGCAGAAAAATCCTCGCCGTCGAGTCGTTTGTGTGTCCATTCAAAGAAGCAGGATCCATTGCGTATCGCTGTTTCAATCATCTCTTTGGCTTTTTCAGCTGAAGGCCGTCCGTCTGGCTGACGTTCGGGAGACAAACCCCCAGGCCCTTGGGACGTGAATTCTTCTTCGCTTTTGGCCTTGAAAAGTTCTAATGTTGCTGGGTTTCCGCTGGTGAAATTCCAGGACGGAGGCTCAATGGTCATGAGAGCATCTTGGGAGCTTTCAAAAAGAACCCGATGCCGCTCTTCGCTCTCATTCAACGCGTCCCCTGCCTGCTTGCGCTCGATACAATTCCACATTTCATGAAGTAACGAACTAAAGTACTTGACATCAGACTCAGTATATTCTGCCATCTTGTTGGCTACAACGCCAACAGCGACTATCCGGTCTGCACTGAAAATGGGAATGCCAAGGAAACGTTTTATGGGGACAGGACCGGTCAGATATCCTTTTTTGAACTCAGTACTGGATTCGTAATCATTTACGATTAGGGGTTTGCGCTGTCTTACAATCTCCTCTAAAAGACCCGTCTGGGTGATTGGGAATTGGACGGTTTTGTCCATAATGTTGCACTGCCCCGCGACCTGCTTTGACCATGCTTGGATGGTCTCTACCATCTCAGCCTTACTCATTGTTTCAATGAAGCCTAACTCGCTTTGCGTTGATTTTAGGGTTGCCTGAAGTGTAAAATTAAATATTTCTTTATCTGTGACATTTTCCATCTTGTAAAGGGCAAACAGGTTCTCGAGGTGAATTTCATGCTGATTGATATCTGCTTTAGCTTGTTCAACACGACCGATGGTTTCCTGAAGATCATCCATGATGTTGAGGGTTGCTCGTTCACTGTTCTCAAGCAGGGATATTTTTTCAAAAAGTTCTTTTTCAACCAGCTTTATTTCCGTTAAATCTCGCAGCGTGCTCACAATCATTTCAAGTCGGTTATCTTGTTTGAGTGTTGTAAACACATGGGATATCCATTTTGTCTCACCTTTTTTTGTTTGAATGCGGTACTGGAAACTCGGTGATGAGCCTCCTTGTAACGCCTGAGAAAAAATTTTTTGTACCAAATCAGAGTCATCTGGATGAACAATATTTGGTCTCTGACCGATGAGTTCTTCAGGTTTATACCCTAAGACCGATTCGCAGGAGGGACTAACATATGAT
>JAPKYE010000124.1 GCA_026394495.1 Methanobacteriota archaeon
GGTCAGAAAGAAGTTTGTTTCCTTTGGAATCTTATTGCTCCTGAGACGAGAGAAGGGGATGTTTTCAAGACATTATTTGAAAAACTCGAAGAACAGAGATTAGCGTTGGATGGGAGGGTTTTTGATGTTCTGGGTAAGGTATTCAGAGATAAAAGTTTAAAGGATTTATTAATAGAATCAATACGGTATGGAGATGATCCACAGAGGCGGATTGAGTTAGAACGACAGGTGAAAGGGGTCCTTGATTTGGACCATATTCAGGAAGTGTTGAAACAGCATGCGGTTGGCGAAACGTCGCTTTCTAAAACGGAGATTCAGGAGATACGTGAGGATATGGAACGAGCAAATGCTCGGAAACTTCAGCCACATTTTATTGCTGCTTTTTTCAATGAATCGTTTATTCATCTTGGTGGGTCGATTGCAGAAAGGGAGAAGGATCGCTATGAGATACGTCATGTTCCTGCGTTGTTTCGGCAAAGAGATAGTGTAAAGTCAAAGAAGATACTTACAAAATATGAACGGGTTTGTTTTGATAAGGAATTAATCAATGTCGAAGGAAAACCCACAGCTGCATTTTTATGCCCTGGACACGCCTTGTTTGATACGGTGTTGGAGATTGTCTTGGAGAAATACCAATTGCTTCTGCGACAGGGTTCTGTTCTTATTGATACATCTGGTAAATTAGATGAACCTGCTATACTGTTTTTCTTGGAGCATCAGATTGATGATGAGCGAAGAAAAACCGATGGTACCAATGAAGTTGTGTCTCGGCAGTTGGAATTTGTTTATTTAACGAAATCAGGGAAAGTGATTTTAGCCGGGTATGCCCCTTATCTTGATTGTCGACCTCCGAGATCAGAAGAATGGAATAAAGGGGTGTTGAAAGAGCCGTGGATTAATAGTAACCCTGAGAAGAAGATTGTAGATTATGCTCTTACAACTATTGTACCCACGGAATATAAAAAAGTAGCTTTGAGACGAACAGAGCATGTTGAAAAAACTATGAAAGCGGTGAAAGAGCGACTGACGAAAGAGATTATGTATTGGGATCGTCGTGCGAATGAATTGAAAGAAAAGGAATTGTCTGGGAATGCACGTGTTGGTTTGAACTCTGCAAAAGCACGACAAAAAGCGGATGAGCTGGAAGAACGAATGAAGAACCGGATATCTGATTTGGGGAAACAAAAACAGCTCATTAATCGGCAACCGTTTATTGTCGGTGGAGCATTGGTGCTTCCTGAATCCATGGTGTCCACGGATGTACCTGACTTTGCTGCTGATGCTGAAAAACGAAAAGCAACAGAAAAAATGGCTACAGATGCGGTTATTGATGCTGAAGAAAAATTAGGAAGAATTCCAAAAGATGTTTCCAAAGACAATTATGGATGGGATATTGAAAGCATTGATCTGAAGACAAAGGAGATTTATTTTATTGAAGTAAAAGGACGAGAAAAAGATGCGAAGATTATAACTGTTACAAGTAATGAGATCAAAACAGGAAAAAACGTCGCTCAGGATAGTCCTGATCGCTATATTTTGGCTATCGTTGAAATTGATAATGAAAAAGCTCTAAAACCGAGATACATAAGAAATCCGTTTGACAAAACCGAGATAGGATTTAATGTCACAAGTGTAAATTTTGATGTTAAAAAGTTATTGGCTAAAGCAGAGGAACCGAGATGAGTGAGGTCGAAACAAAATATAAAAAGAAGTTAATCGAAGTTGCCATGCCATTAGAAACAATCAATGCACATTCTACCACTAAAGGATATCACACAGGGATTCATCTATGGTGGGCTAGGAGACCTTTAGCAACAGCAAAAGCTGTTCTATTGGCCTCCCTTATTGATGATCCATCAAATTATTTACCCGATAACGAAGCTAATAAAGAAAGAAAAAAATTATTCAACAAAATAACTGATATATTAAACGACGAAGGTAATTTTAAAATTGAAAAATTAATAGATAAAAAAGAAGCAAATAGTATTTTAGTTATAGACCCTTTTTCTGGAGGAGGGACAATTTCTCTGGCAGCTCAAACTCTCGGATTACAATCTCAGGGGGCAGATTTGAATCCAGTTGCAACTCTTATTGGTAAAGCATTAGTCGAATTTCCTGTTATGTATAATGGTCAAAAACCTATAAATTCTCAGCAACAAGATAAAATTTTTGAAAAATATAATAGAGCTGAGGGTTTGGCAAACGATGTTGAATACTATGGTAAAAAAATATTTTTCGAATTAAAAAATGAACTTCGAGAAATCTATCCAAGAAGTCACGAAGGCAAAGACATTTTCGGCATTATATGGACAAGATCTGTTCGATGCACCAATCCAGCATGTAAAAAAAATGCACCTCTTATGAATACATTACTGTTATCAAAAAAGAAAGAAATATATTTGAAACCTATTTCAATAAATGATAATATTGAATTTAATATCGTTAAAAAACCTACGGAACAATATAAATCAATAAAAGTAGGTAGAGGTTCAAATTTTAATTGTGCATTTTGTCCTAATTCACTTTCTAGCGATTATATAAAAAATGAGGGAATGAATGGAAAAATTAGAGTAATACCTGTCGCTATCGTTATGGGAACCGGAAAAGATAGACAGTATCTTAAAATTGATAATGTTGGAAAGTTAAATTTTGATATTCCATACAATGGAGAATTAGATCTTAATTTAGGTTACGATCCTAGAGCTATATGGTGCACACTTTATGGATTAAATAAATATAGAGATTTATTTACCGATAGACAACTTTTCGTTCTTTTTAAATTCTCTGAAAAAATCAAAGCCACTTATTCAGAACTTGTAACAATATGTGAACAGAAGCATAGAAACAAGGACTATGCAAAAACAATAATTTTGTATCTTTCTTTTGCTTTTGATAGATTTCTTGAATATTATAATTCTTTAGTTCGCTGGAGACCAGACAGTGAAAATTCTGAATCTATATTCTCAAGAGCAGGCATACCAATGATTTGGAATTTTATTGAAATCAATCCATTTCTTGATGCAAATTCTCAAACGTTTTTTAATCAAGTACAAAAAGTTGCTAATATTATTAGAAAGTTACCAGCGAATCCTAATGGATTAATTCTTAACAAAGATTCATCGACCGATCTAGGTACGCTTAAGGGTGAAATTTTAGTTAGTACTGATCCCCCATATTATGACAATATTGGTTATTCAGATGTTTCTGATTTCTTTTACGTCTGGTTGAAAATAAATTTAAAACAAATATTTCCTGATCTATTCGGAACACTTTTAACTCCTAAAAAAGAAGAAATTGTTGCAATTCCATATAGATTTAATGGAGATAAACAAAAAGCAATAACGCATTTTACTGAAAATTTAGAACGCTCCTTTAAATTGATTAAAGAAGTTGCAAGTGAAAAGTTCCCAATTACAGTATATTATGCATTTAAGCAAGCTGAAAATGAAAAAACAGAGCACTCTGATAATGACTTAGTTTTCAGTTCGACTGGTTGGGAAACAATGTTGAAAGGTTTAGTAAATTCGGGTCTTCAAATTACAGGAACTTGGCCAATCAGAACTGAAACAAAGGGACGAGCAGTATCAATAAATACAAATGCTCTTGCTTCTTCAATTATTATTGTTTGCAGAAAAAGGAAAGAAAATGCCCCATTATCAACCCGTCGCGAATTTATTAATATTCTAAAAAAAGAGTTTATTTCAGCAATTAAAAATTTACAGGATACGGGTATTGCTCCTGTGGATATGGCTCAATCGGCTATTGGCCCTGGAATTGCCGTCTTTTCAAAATACTCAAAAGTACTAGAAGCAGATGGTAGTCCGATGAGTGTCAGAACTGCTTTACAAATAATTAATCAAGAATTAGATGCTTATTTGACTGAGCAGGAATCTGAGATGGATAAAGAGACAAGATTTTGTGTTGCTTGGTATGAACAATTTGGATGGAACGATGGTTCATTTGGAGATGCGAATACTCTTGCAACAGCTAAAGGCACTGCAGTAAATGCATTAGAGAATGCTGGCGTTGTATTTGCCAAAGGAGGTAAAGTTAGACTTCTTAAAAGAGATGAGCTGGAAGAAAATTGGGATCCAACTAAAGATAAAAAATTGACCGTATGGGAATGTATCCAACATTCCGTTAAAAAATTAGAAGAGGAAGGTGAATCTGGTTCTGCAGAAATCATAAGAAAAATTGGTGGTTTGGCAGAATCTGTCAAAGACTTAGCCTATAGATTGTATTCCTTATGCGAAAAGAAGGGATGGGCTGAAGACGGATTAGCATATAATTCGCTAATTTCTTCATGGCAATCAATAACTGATAAAGCTGAGTTTGGAGAAAGAATATCTGAAAAAAGAAAGAAGAGTATCAAAGACGAAGCACAAAAAACTCTTTTTGACACGGAGGGATAAGATAAAATGTTAAAACCTTGGAGAGAAATAATCGTTCCACATAAAGATGTAGCATCAGGGAAATACCAACAAGCCGAGTTCGCAGCGGATCTTGCTCAAGTATTATCGGGCAATGCAGAACCAGAATATCAAGACGCTACCGAATTCTTTAATAGAACCTATCTCACGGAAGGAATGAAACTACTCCTTGCATCATCTCTTAAAAGAGTATGTAATATCAATGGAGAACCAGTCATTCAATTAAAAACAGCATTTGGTGGAGGAAAAACCCACACCATGCTTGCATTATACCATCTTTTCACAAATAAAAAAGTAGAAGACCACGAAGTTGTTCAATCAGTTCTTAATTTTGCAGGTATTGAAAAAATACCAAATGCACGAATTGCAGTTCTTGTTGGTACAGCTCTTGACCCAGCAAAACCAAAAAAAATCAGTGGAATCACAATCAATACCATATGGGGATACATGGCTTTTCAACTCGGTCAAAAAACAGGATATGAATTAATAAAAAAATCAGACGAACAAGGTACAGCCCCGGGATCAGATAACTTAGTAGAACTGTTTAACACATTCGGTCCTTGTATTATTCTAATCGATGAACTCGTGGCATATACAAGAAACATGTATAAAAAAGACGGTTTATCGGGTGGCTCGTTTGACTCCATAATGACCTTTGTACAAAATCTCACCGAAGCAGTCAAACGAAGTAAAAACAGCATGGTTATCGCATCAATACCCGAATCAAACATTGAAATCGGAGGTGAAGGAGGAAGAGCTGCTTTAGAACGAATAGAAAATGTCTTCGGAAGATTAGAAGCGATTTGGAAACCAGTAAAAGCAAAAGAAAGTTTTGAGATAGTCCGAAGAAGATTATTTGAACCAGTAAAAGACGAAAAAGGAAAAGAAAAAGTTTGTGAAGCATTTAGCAATATGTATGCTGAAGACACTGAAGAATTTCCAACTGAAACGAAAGAAGCGTTATATCTTGAGAGATTAAAGGAAGCTTATCCCATCCATCCTGAAATTTTTGATCGGCTCTATTCCGATTGGTCAACACTTGAACGTTTCCAGAGAACACGAGGAGTTCTTAGATTCATGGCTGTCACCATTCATGAATTGTGGATTCGAGGAGATAAATCCCTAATGATCATGCCCGGAAGCATCCCGCTTGATTCCCCAAAAGTAAGAGATGAATTAACAAGATATCTCTCTGATGAATGGAACGGTATTGTAGATAAGGATATCGATGGTGAAGGATCAGAACCGAAAAGATTTGACGAAACAAATAAAAGATTTGGGGTATGCGGTGCAGCTCGTAGAGTATCAAGAACGATTTTCTTAGGAAGTGCCCCATCTTCAAAAGAACAACGAAATAGGGGAATGGAAGATGTCAGAATCATGCTTGGAGTCGTTCAACCGAAAGACCATGTATCAGTCTTTAAGGATGCTCTTTCTTCACTTTCAAACAAATTAACTTATCTCTATTCTCAAGGAAATAGATATTGGTATGATTCTCACCCAACTCTCAGAAAAACAGCTGAAGACCGAGCAGGAAGATTACATGAGGAAGAAGCATTTGCTGAAATAAACAAAAGATTAAATTCCATCAGAGAAAAAGGAGAATTTGCAGGTATCCATATAGCACCAGAAAGCGAAGACATACCAGATGAATGTGAAGTACGATTAGTTGTATTATCACCAAAGGCACTATTTAAAAAAGATACTAAATTATGCGGAGCCATATACAAAGCAAAAGAAATTTTGGAAAAGAGAGGAAATATCCCTCGGCAATATCAGAATATGTTGATATTTTTAGCAGCAGATCAAGACATCATCTCAACATTAGATGTAGAAATACGAAGATATCTTGCATGGCAATCAATTGTTGATGATCAAGAACCGTTAAATCTAGATGCTCATCAAAAAAGACAGGCACAGGACAGTTTAGAAAAATTGAATCAAACAGTAAATCTTCGAATAAATGAAGCATACGTATGGTTATTAGTTCCATCGCAAGAAGGCACACACTCAATCTTCATAGAGCCAATAAAAATAACAAGAGGAGATGGAAGTTTCATTGCGAGAGCATCAAAACAGATACGAAGTGACGAGTTGCTTATCACCAAATGGTCTCCAGCATTATTAAAAAATGAACTTGATAAATGGTTATGGAAAAAAGAAAATCACATCAGTATGCAAAAACTTTGGGAATGTTTTGCCAAATATCCATACCTACCACGACTAAAAGATGTTTTTGTATTAAATGATTGTATTAAGGATGGAGTTCGAAGTCGAGATTTCTTCGGGTATGCTTCAAGTGTTGAAGAATCAGGGAAATATCTTGGCCTAGAGTTTGGAAACCCAGGTGCAAACATAATTATCAATTCAATGAGTGTTCTCGTGAAAAAGGAAATTGCACTAAAACAAGTCGCAGTTGAAGAAAAAAAGATAGATATTTCTTCTGGTATGGTCCTGGGAGAAAAAACAGAAGGAGGGTTAAAATCAAGTACAGAAATTTCCAAAGATTTTAAAGAAGTATACAAAAGATTTTATGGCGTAACAATTTTAGACCCTACTAGATTGTCAAGAGATATTGGAGTTATAGCAGATGGAATTATCCAGCATTTAGCAATATTGTCTTCTGCTGAAATTGAAATTTCTTTAGAAATCAAAGCGAAAATATCAGACGGCATTCCTGAAAAAACAGCGAGAGTAATATTAGAAAATTGCAAAACATTAAAGTTCCGAATTAATGAGTTTGAGAAAGAATGACCTAGTAATTTGATTGATTTACTAAATTAAAATCTTGTAATTATATATCACAAATTCATATGTGAAATTGATCTTAGTATTCATTTGTCAATAATTTATTCTTAAAATAATCGTAAAGATATTGTTTTTTTCAAAATTATTGTCTGCCTATTTTCCAGGTAGATTTTCTTCCTTCCGAATATTTTAAATATGGCATTCCTGTTTTTTTGCTAACCTCCATGGAATAATAATTAGGCATGTCGCATTCTGTACCGCTATTTGGTTTTTTCTTGCTGAAAAAATAAATTGTTTGTTTTTTTCCACCCACTAAATTTACGGTTCTTGTATATAGTTTATATTCCTTATATTTGAATACCATTATTCAAAGCCTCCTTTAAATTACATAGAAATTTATAAGAATCCGGTATTTAAATTTTATTACACATTTCACAATAAGGTTATTTAGAACGTTGGTGGGATATCCTATTATCAAATAATACAAAACTTGCAGTCGTCTCAGATCCCATCAGGGTTATCTGTTTCTTCGGTGCCACTGATTTTCCAAATCATTTTCTCATCTAGCGGCTATAATTGATGTCTTCTACAGTAATCAATGACCTATGATTAGAATCTCTGTTCTGTATATGGAGAAAAACAGTGGTATCATCATGTAAAATGATGTTTAACGGCTTTTTATTCATCGAGTTCAGATAAATTCTAATTCTCTATTTTAAACAATTTTTCTTTCTGTGAAAGTTTTACAGCAAAATATTCTTCCTTGTTAAGTTCCTCTGGTAATTTATCTTTTAAAATAGAAGCGACAAATTGAATATTACTACGATTTACAACTTCTTTAATTTTAACTAACTGATTATCGTGCATTAATTCTTTCTTGTCGTTCAATAGAAAATGTAAGCAAGGGATGTTCTCTTCATCAGCAAATAATGTATATGCAATATCAAAGCAGGAAATTTCACCTTGTTTTTTTCCTGAGCTAAGATTTGTATTGAATGCGATGAATTTATACAAGCGTTGATTCTTTCTGTTGGTTATAATGTCATATGTTATAGCATATTGTTCACCATACAATTCATTTGAAATTGTAGCAAAATATTTATTGAGTTTATTAATCTGATTTTTTACAGTTTGTTCGAAATCATCGGAAAACAACTCGTTATCGATTTTACTAAGTTCTTTGTTGTATTCTTTAATATTTCCCTCAACTTCTTCTAATTGTTGAATAACAATTTCATATTCTCCTTTTTTTCTATATCTTTCATTCAATTCAATAATAAGTTTCTCTAATTCTTCAAAAGTATCATGCTTGGCTATTATTGTTGAGACCGAACTTTCTTCAGTCAACAATTTATCTAAATAGTTTTTTTTGGTTTTAATGTCGCTTTCCAAACTAGGCAATTCTTTTGTGATATATTTTACTTTTTCAATAATCATTTGATTGTGATATTGAACCAAATTATCAAATGTTTTTTGAATACCGATCATTTGATTTGTAGCCTGCTGGTAAATTAATTTTAATTGTTGTAGGTCAATTTCTGATTTTTTAGAATTTAATTCTTGCTCAGCTTCAATGATTAAATCTCTTCGGATTGTTAACTTGCTAAGTTCTGAACTTGTTTTATTAATCTGGTATTTCACGTTATTCAATTTATCTAAATCATCTTGAAAATTCTCGTTTAGATTAAGATTATTTTTCTTTTTATTAAGTTCTTCTATTTCATTAAGAATAATGGAAAGAGCTACCTCATATGTAGTTTTAGTTTGTTGTTTTTCAAGTCTTTTCTTATAAGTATCTTCCAGTTTTAATTTCGCTAAAATTTCTTGTTTGGAATTGCCTTTATTAAATTCACAACCAAATAAATACAAATATAATGTTTCATATTCTGCGTCAGTTGTATATTTATCTAATGTTTTTAGTGTATTGTTTATGTTTTCGTCTTTATAACGAATGTTGTGAGAAATGATTTGTCTAAATGTTGGTTTTTCTGAATAATGATCTGGAAAAATTAAATTTAAGAGCTTCATTTCAAACTCATCTTCTGTAAAATCGTTTCCATTAATTTTACGAATTATTTTACTTCGTGATAAAAAATTTCTTTCGATTACGATTTTTTTTGCGTTTTCATCATTTAAATTTTCAGTAAGAACAAGTTCGATTAACACTTCTTGATTTATCAAAAAATCTTTTACTAATTTATACTCATCACGTTTTGATTCTGGATCAACATATATTATATTGGGCTTTGCTCCCAAGCAAAAATCTATCAACTTTAAAACTGTTGTTTTACCAACATTGTTACCTGTTGTTGTTTTACCAGCATTGTTACTTGTAATCTGTTCTTCAGTTTCATCAATGATTAGATTAATCCCCATATTAAAAGGTATTTCGCGAATTAGTCCTTTTTTGCCCGATATGGTCAATGCTTTTAAGAACATAATTCGACCTCACCTGTATCATTTATAACAGCAACATTTATTAAAAACAACCAATCTAAGCACAATACAAATACTGGGAATGTCATATTTTTTTGTTGCTTGACAGCTTGATACAAATCTAATAAATGTTGTTTTGTTTGCCTTTGCAATTCCTGCAAAACAAATGCCCCATTGTAATAAATACAATGTTCTGGATGTATATTATCAGGTAGTAGCATATTTGTAACCCTCCGGATTTTTAAAAATTTTACAGCGGATAAAAGCATCAACAACAAGAATGTTAATACAAAGTTCCAATTCATCTATTGGAAGTCGAATATAATTTGCGCTTCGAATGGTTTTTTCCTTGATATTCTCTAATACTTGAAAAAATAAATCATCATCGTGTAACGTTTTCTTGACTTTGATATATTCATTTCTAATGGTACCCAATACAGAACCACTTTTATTATTACCCATCTTATCAAATTCTGAATATATCTTATCTACTCGACTGTGATGAATTTTAAAATCGTTAATTATATCTTTTACGGCATCTAAATTATTAAAACTGATCTTCCGGTCAATCTCGTAACTATTTATCGATTCGCGAGGATCTTGAGTGTCCCAATCTTCTTTTGATAAAATATCTATTATTGTAGCAAGATTCGAATCTAGTTTGGCAATATTAACTTCGCCACCCAATTCTTTCTTTATAAATTCATAAATTCTCTTCTGATGATCAATATCCAATGATAGGATATTGTTTAAAATTGATGCAGTATCATAAATATCATTTGAAGGATCGAATATAATATTATGAGGATTTGTGTATTTCATTTTTCTTAAATCATTTGCGTCCTTTGAAATTGAAATAAACTTGAAGGTGAAACTATGATGTCTTTTTATAATATCTTTGTTTAAAGCAGATTCTATTTTCTGTTTTGTACTGGTAGCCGAAACCTGAATTAATAATTTATTGGTATGGTCGATTAAATCAATTGCTTCAACATTTTGTAATTGTTTGTTTAAATTGCTTAGATTCCAACCATATAGTTCATTAAAAAAATACAAATAAAAATTTTCAGAATGAACATGAAGATCTAAAATATTTAACTTACCTCTTGAATTAATTCTACTGGCAAGTGTATGTAGTTTTTCGTCAATGTAATCGAAATATTGTGATCGGTTCATCATCTGCAACCCATTTTAAGGGAAATATTATTTCTTTTAATACCATTATATGAATTAATGTGAAACCAAACTCTCTTTAATTATCTCATGTAATACGTATCTTAAATATAAATTAGTACTAGAATTACATATCACTTTAGGGTAGTCGGTTTTGTATATTTTATAGCAAATTATGTTATTTTTCTCCTGTTGTCTTATGAGGAATACGGCGTTGTCTCAAAACTCAAAATAGCTACCTGAAACAAGCGTAAGACAAGTAAAGGCCATCAGAAGGTAAATAATATTTTTGAGACAAAGCCGAGGAATACTTTCACTGACCCCAATAGGAGTATATAATGAGGAAAACCTTACTTTTCTCACCATAACAAGGGTGGTTGTTATGATCCCAAAAAGATCAGGGATAAAACCCTGAGCTTAAACAACCATATCTAATGAAAAGCATCCAAAGAAAAGCACGACATTCCAAGATTGAAACAACACTACAATATGATCATGTAAATGATGAAATGGTGAGAGAATATTTCTTAAGACCGGTTAAAGATTATTAATAAAGACCATACTAGCACCCATATTCTTTATAAATGGAAATTTAATACAAATATATGTTCAATTTTGAAGAGATACTTCAAGGATTAGTAAATTTTGCCTACGCACAGCCAATTATTATTACAGCACTTTTCACTGGTTTAATTGGATTTTTTTACTATTTGGGTTGGATAATAAATGCAAATTATTGGCAGTATCAAAATTCTACTAAGGAAACTCATATCTATAGAGGATTTATTTTTTTATCAGTATCTGTCTTCTTCCCGGGAATACTTATCTTATTCTTAATCTATTTAGTAGATAAAAATGGAGAAATAACAAGTTTTTTTCAAAATATTTCTATTATTTTGTACTTAATAATTCTCTTAATTATTGTTCTTTTAATGAATTATCTAGATACGAAAATGTTTTATAAAATCAGAAAATTTATTGAAAGTAACTGGATTATGGAATCTTTTTTATTGGGTTTATTAAGAGCATTGTTTTTTTTAATGAATTATGGAATAGTGGTCTCTGTTGAAAATTATAGTTCAAAGTATTTCATTTTACTAATAACTGTTTGGCTTGATATCTGGATATTGTCTCAATGGGCAAGAATAAGTACGTTACCTGGACAAGCTGCAGAGGCTGAAATAGAATTAAGAAATGGAAATGAAAAAATTAAAGTTCGTTTAATTGAATTTGTTGAAAAGGGGTTATTTTTAAAGGTCCAAGAGATAAAAAAAGACGAAGAGAAAGTATTTGCAATACCAACTAGTCAAATCGAAAAAATGGAATTATTAACAAAAAAACCACCTATTGAAAAAATAATTCCTATGATCCCGGAAAAAATTAAAAACGATGATGTAAAAACAAAACAACAGAACAATCAAAAAACATGATTATTTTTTGTTTTTTCTCCTGTAAACCTGAGAAATCGTTCTAATCATGATTTTTTGATTAGAAATCAGGTAAAATATCCTTATTATCAATTATACAAAACTTGCAAAAATCGCATATCCCATCCGGGTTATCTGTCTCTTCATGACCACAAATTTTACATTTCATATCTTTCTCGCTCGAAGAGCTTATAACCATTTTTTTAAAGTTTCAGTTCGCCCTGCTTTAACATCCAATAATGAGGAAATTCCTCGACCATGAGCTGAATTTATTCGTTTGTCAACATTCTTTTTCCATTCATCTACTAGTTTCTGCGGATTCTTAGGCATTCCTGTGAAAAGAATCATCCAATAATAACCACCATCTAAACGAGGAATCTTTACTTTTGCATATGCAGTTTTACCACATTCATGGATTACTCTTTTAATGAATAAATCAGTCATTCCTTCAGCTGATTGCACATTTTTCCATTCCTCTCCAAGTAATTCTGTTAAACGTTCCTTACTTGCCTCGGCGGCTTGATGTTCTTTTGGTGATATTGCCGCACGTTTCAAACGCCATGCCTCAGCTTCGAACCAGGTGACCATCGCATCGCCTTTGCATTTCAGTAGAGGACCAATACCTGCCCAAGTCATTCCTTGAAGTGCCTGAGGATCTATTACGATATACGATATTGTTCTTTTTTGTAGTTCTTGGGCGATATCTTGCGATATTTCCAAAATATCTTTCGTATAAACAGTTATGTTTGGTTGTGGTATAATAGTATTAATTCTTTGTTTCAAGGCATCTGCTTTTTCAGACTTGATTTCTACTGCAATCATTACATCAAAAGGACAATTGTGTTTTATTGCAGATAAAAGTGCACCAGGGCAACTTCCACAGAGATAATCATTAGCTCTTTTTGCCATAGTAACACCACTTCCTGCCATAGAATCAACATATACAATTCGATAACCGAAATTATCACGAAGTTGTCGATGAACAATGGGTGAAAAGATACCAATCCAATACATTATGCTAATAAGTTTCAGTATTGAATGATCATTATATTCATCGACACACGTAGGACAGATTTTCTGAAATATTGAGCCATTTTCAAGAAAAAATTGAATTCTTTCATCATAGAATTCTTCATCGCTTTTTTGCACTTTTCCTTTCTTCAAAGAAGCCACCGTAGCAAATCATAGGATACAATTACATTTTATATCCTGGTAATTCATGCCTAATTTATCCCACATTTCCATTGTTTCTTTACACAAACCAACATTGGTAAACTTATATCGTTTCTTGAGGTACGTCATCATTGTTTTATACATTTTATATCTGGTTTCAAAACCGATTTTTTTCCCCCAATTTGACGTCTCGTTCAGATACGTAACCCAACTCCTGTCCTTTGAATGATTTATCGTGCTTTGCAATCCCCGTAGCGAACCAAGTGTGATTCTCTCAGGTACAAGATGATCAAAAAGATAGTCAATAACTTCCTTGTATCCATATTCCCAGTTTTCTACTGGAACAATCGGATCCAAACGCATCCTAATTGTGTACCCAGCATCATACAATTTCTTTGCTGCTTGTATCCGCTGTTTTGGACTTGGTGCTTTTTTCTCCCATTGTTTTGCGACATCAAATGAATTAATACTAAAACTAACGATTGTACACTCCTGTGATTTTGAAGATAAAATCTTTTGTACATTGGTGGATTTCGTCAGTACCAACAACTTATGCATATCCTGTTGTTTGAACAATGGAATAATCAATTTCGATAGCGCAGAACCATTCCCTTCAAACACTAAAGAATCAGACAACTCACCAGAATTCAATAAAGAAGGAAAAGCAATCTGTTCAAGGTATTTTTTAACATGGGTAAGTACCTTGTTTTTCTCCTTAAAATAAGGTTGTTTACCACCAGGTCGAAATCGCATCGTTCCATTCAAATAACACCAGGCACAATCAAAATTGCATCCGTTCGCCCATTTCAACTCAACAAAATGCGGACAGATTACATCGTCCTTCTTCTTTGGAAAAGGAGTCTTATCGAATAACGTAATAATTGATCCATCTGCTAAATTGGAAAAAACAGGTTTTACCTCACCGTTCAAAGCCAACATATTTTTAAACTCAATCGACAGAGTCGAACTGGGAAATCTGTATCGAGTCCTGTCATCCACACTACCAATTGCTAGCTGATTAAATGCATCCGTTGGATTCTGTAACATTTTCATTGTACCATCTAATTCATTATCGAATTGTAATCTCACCTGAGTAAACATTATATTATCTACGTGTTCCATCAATATATAGTTACAGGAGAGATCACTGAAAGTAAATTTCGATATCTACCTATATCCTTTTCGCTTCCTCGTAACATAGGCAATCCAATCGACTGGCAGCTCCCGGTAATACTGTTCCGCATATTTGATGTACACCTCGGTTGTTTTGATTGTTTCGTGTCCAAGCCAGTTCTTCACGGAATAGCAATCAAAGATCCCTACCTCAATCTTGGTTTTAATCAATCGGGCAACGGCACACCAGTGACGCAGATCATATGGCTGGAAATGCTTCCAGATCTTCTTGCCGTGTTTGCTGAGTTTTTTCCGAAGACACGCTGATGTGAAAGGATACCCATCGGGTCGTAAAAACAATGCATCGCCAGAATGCTCATGTGCAACCATGGGCCGCCAGACATTGATCCAGTTCTTCAGAGACTTACTATTCGGTGACGTCATGATGATCCGCTCCGGGATCAGTGTTCTCCGGGATTTATTCTTCTTAGGTTCGGTGATTATAAGATACGCTCTATTGTTTTCTTCAAATATCACATCGCTTACCTTCAGTTCAACAAACTCGCTGGGCACCCGTACTCCGACAAGAAAACCGAAGAAGAACATGTACTGATAGAGTTTTGTTTCATAGAGATTCTTGGAGTATTCATAGGTAAAGAATTTTTTTACAGTCTCGGGGAACGGCAGTATCCTCATCTTGCTTTTCGGCTCCGGCGGGGGCTTGTAGTCCCAGTTCTCGATATGGTATGCTCTGAGGAACATCTTCATGGTTTTCCATTCGCTTGACAGTGCTGTTGGCGTTGCCTTTTCGACACGTTCTCGGTGGTCCATGTGATGGATGAAACCAATGTAGTCTAGCTTGTTGAAGTTGATAGGGATTGGATGGTTCTGCATGAACCTGGCGTAGCTGAGACGTTTCTCTATCGTCGACTGCTGCAATCGCTGCCTCAGCTCCGCATGCAACGCGATATCTTCAAAAGTAGCGGTTTTCATATCTAATACAATTGGGCAATCCAATATCTTGTCCTTTCTAAAAAATCGTTTCTTCATATGTTTTTACCTCCTAAAAATCAAAGTTATTGTTCGGGCCTGTAAAACGCCCTTTCATCATCCCATAAACTGATTGTTTGTCCTGTAATATCTAAGCACGGCACTAACCCAATCGTAGGGAGCATTGCGGTAATAGTTTTTAGCGAATATCACGTAGTCTTCTGTCGTGTCCACTGATTCATCGTTTCACATATACCACAGATTTTACAGATCATTCTCTCACTCACCCTATGTTTTGTTCTGTAAAGATTTGTTTAATTTTCAATGGATTTCTGCCGCCAAGAATTAAAAGCCACCAATGTCCCGGAATATTTAATTGATCCTCTACATTTTTACAAAATCCTTTTCTTAGAATATTAGACCATTCCACATCTGATATTTTGTGGTTTGAATCCATACAATTCAATTGAGAAATGATGTTGTTTTTTACATCCAATGGAAATAATCTTAAAACGTAGTCTAAACGAAAGGTGCCATATCCTGGTAATGATGTTAGATTCATATCTATGTATCTTTTTCGGATCATTTCTTCTGCATTTAACCGCAATCGTTCAAAAGGAACCTCTTCTTGTTCCAACTCAGCATGTACTCCCATTCGCAATGCGGTCTCTTGTACCCACGATAAATCATCGAGAAATGTAAGGTTGTCTTCCTCCTGTAGATAATACTCTGGTTTAGGAAGAGCTATATAATGGTGAAATACTGGTTTTTTATCCTTTTTCTTTCGTAATATTCTACCCATTCTTTGAACAAGTTGCAATCTTGTTTTTGATGATGAAACATTAATACCAATTTCAGCATCAGGGATATCAATACCTTCATCTAACATACGTGCGCCAATAAGAGCACCATATTTTACATTTTTAAATCGTAAAATCTGCTTGTTGGCGTCTTCTTCAATCTCCGAATGAACTAAAAAGATGTTATCATTTTCTTTCTCCAATTCGGATGCAATAGTATTGCATGTCGCAATGTCCATTGCAAAGATAATCACTTTATTATGAGCGGCGTACTGTTTCGCTAATTTAATGGCGCTATCGAGTTTTGGTCTCGACCTATGAATGATCCATCTTCTCTGAAGTATATATGATTGTAATATCCTCCAATCATTGGGTAATTGAATATTTTCGTATCGTGCTTTCTCAGTCATTTTAATAAAATCATGGAGATCTTCAATTGTAGTTTTTTCTTTAGAAATCCTTTTAATTGTTACATGGTCATTTGAAACTGATAAGAATTTCATTCTTATTTTTTTAGAAATATCTTCAAATTCTTTTTCTTCAGGGATGGAAAGATGAACTGTATGAAGTTTCCATTCAAAATTGGGCAGTACTCCCTTTTCAAGTGCTTCTAAGAGCGAAAAACGATAGACAATCGGTCCAAGATCTCTTTCTAAAATATTCGTACGTACTTCTCCTTCCACAGTAGCTGATAATCCGATTTTCCAATTACAATTAATCGCTAATGCTTTTCGATACTCGAATGCTGCTGTGTGATGAACCTCATCTACAATTAACAGATCTGAAGGGAAGTCCTCAGGCTGTTTATATACTGATTGCAATGTGTTGAAATATATTTTTAAACCACCGCAAGAAATTGGTGTGGTAAAGTCACAATTAACATCAGCGATTAACCCTAATTTTTCTATGCATTCGCGTCTCCATTGATTTAAAATTGCTTGGGAATGAGCAAAAATACGAACAATAGCATTTTCTCTAGATTGTGATAACAACTCGACAGCCATTAATCCCACTAAGGTTTTTCCTGTTGCAGTAGCCATCTCTATTATACCACGTTTACCTGTTTTACTCCATCGATCAAATGCATGTTGTTGATGATCCCATGGGATTAAAAGAACCAAAGGTGAACGAATCAATTCCCAAGCGTCATCGGTATTCATCTTGCTGATATCCTGTTGGATTTTCTGAAGTATATCTTTATCTTTCAAAGTAGCAAATAATTCTAAAAAAAACATTCCACTACCGGGAATGAAGATATTTCCGGTTACATCAACACAATCAGGTACGATATCCCGTTTACGAATTACTTTTTTTAAGAAAAGTATTACGGGGTTAAGATCCGCGGTACCAATGTATATACGTTCATCAGAAAGATCTAGAACTATTTTATTTATTTTTGAACGGAATTGCATGAAACTACGTTCAACTTCTGAAAAATAATCTTCGTTTAATGCTTGGGGATCAATTGGAGAAATTCGTTCTCTTAAAACCGTAAAGAATTTCTTTGAAAACCATTCATTCATTTTCAGATATTCGGGCTCATATCTACCCGCAATATGTTTCAAATTTGGAACAAAAATTCCGTGTTTTTTATAATATTCATAAAGGATTAATTCGTCGTCGGCCATCGAAATTGCCTGCACGTCTGGAATGTCATTTAGATATGTTTCCTGGAATTCTTCAAAAGAAAGTCCTTCTTGTCTTGATAAATCAAAACCTGAAGAGATGCCTAGATATGCACCCTTTCCACATTTATCACATAATCCGCCATCTTTTGCTTCCCTCACTCCGCATTTGTAACATTCACTCATAACCGCTTCCCTTTACAACAATCCTGTACATTTACTCCTGGATTATATGATATAGAATGGTATACAATATGGTATCTTTTAAAAATTTTGAATTTCATATTTTACCTCCGTTTCGTTTTTTCTTTTTTATGAGCCAAATTTTATTTGGACCAGAAAAAAGGCCGGCAGAGTGCCTTCCTTTTACACATAGCTTTGCGTTCAGTCGTCCTTTCTGGCACCAATTTCGTATTGTTGCTTCGGACACCCTATACATCGCCGATGCTTCTTTAACAAACATAAATTCATCTTCGTTCAAGGATAACCATCTACAATTCCAGCATCCCTTATAGATAAAAGTATTCATACTAATGAAATCGCCGTTATACTCGACGTGTGTCTCGTTGGTACAATCGCCAATTCTGATATTATCGCCAATCATAAAAACCTCCATTTGTTAACACGTCAAAATTATTAATGACGGTACAAAAACTATCTTTATTTTCTGTGAATTCTTTGAAAATTTCCTGCCTGTTGCATTGTCTTTTAATTTTTCCTACCCACATAAGCACCACTTTTTCTTAAGTTGAATACTCAACTTTTTTTCTCTAACGGGTTTCACATTCACCTTAAAATGGTTTTCTTATGTGGTTTGGTTTTTTCACAAATGTGATCGTTGAAACCCTTCGGCCGGAGCTTACCGGCTTATAATTACAATACAGGTATTTATATATAAATTTTTTGCATAACGAGACTTTGCATATAAAACCCCTAACGATATGCGCAAAATGGATCAGCAGAGTAGATAATTATCTAAAAAAAAAGAAGGAGCGGTGATCGCTCCTTTATTTTCTTTTCAGGTATGGGATACCAGTTCTTTTATTCATACCAACGGTGTGTCCCTCGGGCATATCGAAGGCGGTCTTTGATGGTTGATTCCTTTTTACGGTACTTGAAGATCCACCAACGCTTGATCGCATCAAAGAGTTCCTGCTGTGTTTCATAGTCTTCCGGGTGCAACAGATAGGGGTTGCTGAATCGTTCAACATTGATGGACCCTCGGGGTTCATCGTTTTTTTGCGCGGTTCCTGTTATACCAGAATGCCTGTGAAATTGCTCATAAAACTTCATAAAAGGGCAGGGGACAGGATGCTTTTTGCATCCTGCCCAATTGCAGAGTTCATCTCCGTTTTTTATTTTCATCGCCTAGATCGCCTCCTGTGGTGTTTAATGCCTGTTCATTCCTGGATAATTCACTTATTTTTTGGAGAATGCAATAAAAAAATTCTTCGCCATCTCTGGAACATATATTTCGTTTTTCACAAGAAGAACAGTTCCCTTGCTTGAAGTTCTCGACGGATGTCGGAAATTTTCTAAGCCTATAATCTCCTTTGTTATTGAATATACTGATTTCCCTGTTGACACAATCATCCAACTCATCCTTTGGAATTGCACCTATTGGCAATTCTATTGTCTTTTCTATCTTAAAAACCAGTTTGATACTATCTTGTTCTTGGGTATAATTTTTCAATATTCCAACTATCTCATGGTAATCTTTGAGTTTCATTTTTTTCGCCTCCAATAAAAAATAGAAGGAGAGGATTCGCACTCTACTTTTTAACAAGGTACGGAAATCCGGTTCTCCTGTTGATCATGACCTTCTTATCTTCCGGCAAATCACGGGGAGTACCACACTTTGGAACCCTTTGCGAGAAGAAATTAATCGTCTGCGATTCTCCGTTCTTCAATTTCACGACTCGTTCATAAAACTTCCAACCATCCTTTGTTTCGTATGTCATATTTTTTACCTCCCAAATATCATTGTTTCATATTCAATAATACAAATGCTGTTTTGTTATTCGATGAAATAAAAAAAAAGGAGCGATGTTTGCTCCTTCATTTCCGTTTTAGGTAGGGGATGCCCGTCCTATTGTTGACACCGACGGTGTATCCTTCGGGCATATCGCATGGGTTTCCTGATTTCGGTGTTGCTCTCGTAAAGAAATAGATTTGTTGATTTCGGCCACCCTTTAGGTGCACGATACATGTATATAGCGTCCAACCTTCATGAATATATACCATACTTTTTCGCCTCCTTAAGCTTATAGTTTTTTTAAAACATATTATCTTTTGTTCTTCAAAATTCTTATACTCAATTATGTTCTATTTCGCTATGTGATTTTTTTCGTTTTTTGTTAACACCTCCTGAATTAAATATTGCTTTTTTTTTCGTTCCATACGATAAAGTTGCATTTAAAAGTAAAAACAAAAATATTTATATTCTATCTGCAATACAATATATGTCTTCTGAGAGAATGGAACTATTGCTCTAGTGGTTCGCTGGAGACGAATAACAATATGTCATTAATGTTGATGACCAAAACTATCCGATAGTTTTGGGTATCATCAACGAATGACCCTTGAGCCCCAGGTAATTGTTGCGACAATTACCGGTGCCCTATGGATCCTTCGAAGCATTCTCTCGCTGACATTTTTACGCGATATGTTTATATACAAACATTGACAAATAGTATCATTGCTTGGGACAGATATGAAAATAAATAGTCTGGATCGGCTGATTGGTACGTATTGTAAAATCGTTATGAAAGAGCCAGGGGACGAAAAAGCTCGTGTGGTTAGCGGGATACTGCGAGAGATTGATCACGATTCACAGTTTGTCATTGTTGAATCCCGTGATGGTTTTGGGTGTTTGAATATCGATGCGATCGTGGCAATAAAACCAAAGCATTGAAGTTATTTTTAAGGAAATATAGTTTATTGGGGGTTTTGAAAAACCCTCAATTATTTATTTCGTAGCAACTTAGAAATCTCTTCTAAGGTCTTCAAAGCCTGTTCTTTATCCTTGGACAAGTTAATGATGTTTGTTGTGATGTCCTCTTTTGTTTGTTCGAACTCAGTGATTGTTTTAGTATCCAGACCAAGGCTACAGTTGTTGCAAAATTTACTCCCTGGGGAATTTTTCGTAGTACAGCGAGGGCATATGGTCATTTTAAAACCATCATTGGTTTCTTCTGTTTTCACTAAACCATTGATCTCAAGCAACGCATTATCTGTATCACGTCCACTGAGATACAGATATTCTTGTAGCTCTTGACTACCGGGAACCCATCCACCGATTTTACATATTACAGTATCACTTAGGCTTTTACTGAGTTCAGTAGCCCGGCTTGCCCTGAACTTGTGCAAATTTACTCTTTTTTTGATACCAGCTCTTTGTGCAGCATCAGCGACTAATGCCCGTGCTGATGCATAGGATAACATTTCTTTTTGATTGTTTCTTCCGATACCGCAGAAAAGAAACGCGTCGGGGTTTTCGCGATCCGGATGATTTGTCAGCCAATTAGAAATTGCTGGTTGACTTGCTATTAGTCGTACAGGGCGTACACCAGTTTTTCCGGTGATAAAAATTTTACAGCCATACTTATCAAATTGAACGTCTTTCATTTTTGCTGGAAGAATTTCACCGATGCGACAGCAACTTTCATATAAGGCTAAAATAAAAGCACGATCACGCGAATTGGTCGTATTCTCAGCTAGTTTTAAAATTTCCTCTGTCGTTAAAAGATGTTCGGGGAGTTTTTGACGGCTTTTTGCTCTTTTTATTTTAAGATTGCATAGTTCGTCAACTGCCTTTTGGGTTTCCTGTGATTGTATTGGGATTTCTTTATGGATATATTGATAGAATTTTCGGGTGATAATCAGATAATCATGTTTCGTCCATTGCTCAATGGTATTAGTGGTATTGATATGAATCAAAAATCGGTTCACATCCTCTTTTGTAACTTTCGTAAACTCCACACCAAAAATTATGCTTATACCTTTGAGATACTGTACGTATTTCAATGACCGAACTTGGCTGTATCCTTCAACAAGAATGTGACTAGACATCTCTCGGATTAATATCCTATTTGCTTCAGGGATCCGCGGATCATCCTTGAGATGCTGAAGTGCCCTTTTCAATTTAGATTCAGGATTGTGAATGTTCATACTGATCAAAAGTGGTAATAACATGAGGGCATTTAACCTTTACAATAGATGCCGCAGGAGGGGATCGAACCCCCGACATCACGGTCTTCAGCCGTGCACTCTCCCAGCTGAGTTACCGCGGCAAATAAAAAAAAAAAATTAAGATTTGCGCGTTGTTTTTACTCAACTGATGCAATCAACTCATCAACTGTTTTTCTCATCTCTTTTAATTTGGCTTTGACCAATAAGAATGTTTCTTGTACTGC
>JAPKYE010000095.1 GCA_026394495.1 Methanobacteriota archaeon
CCATGGCCGAGTTCAGTGGCTCCTTTGAAGAATTTCACGACATCACCTGTTTGGATGATGTTGACATCGTAGGTTTGTTTTACCTGAAGGTCCATCCCCACTTCTATGACCTGCCAGTTACCGGTCAGGTTGTCTTGTGTAAACGGGTTGTTTTTTGTGGTACATCCGCTGAGAATAAGGATGATTAGTGGTATCAGAAAAATGAGTGTTGTGTTCCTATTTAACATAAACTATAAATGGTTACGGGAATTATATATGTTTTGATGAAACAGGTACATCTGAAAGATAAAATAAAGGAAGAACTGATTAATATCATCATTAACTTCGGTGATGCGGATGAGAAACACCTCAATATCGAGCTGGCGGATCTTGAGAACAGACTGCGTCATGATGCATATTATTACATCAGTCGTGGTGATTACAACTCGAACGATGTGATTGATATATTGAATGAGATTGCGGCTGAGCAGTTCCTTGAGAAAGGTCTTGATGGCGTAGAGTTCAAAAACAAAGAACTTATGAAACGTAAACTTCATACGATACTGGCCAACCTTAAAAGATATATGACGATGCTGAAGAACTGGGCGTGACTATCTTAGGTTCCTAGACACCCTACTGACGAACTCTTTATGTCCGAGCGCTAATGCTTCTTTTTCACCTGGTTTAAAACCGCGCCATTTAAAACACTCTGGTGCGTCCCCTACGACTGACATGTTGTTTCGTTTAACACGTTCCTGTATTGCCAGACTAAGGCTATCATAAGTTGACGGCGTCAAATTATCTATATATTGTTTTTCGTTTTCGAGTTCCTTTTTAGATGGTTTAACGGGGTCTATCCATAATGCTTTGATATAAAATCCGGTGAATTTCTCAGGTGAATCCCTGGTTTCAGTGAGCTTCCCGATGAAACTATCAGTCTCTGTGTATTTTGCACGGTCCTTAGCATCTATGCCGTAGTCAGTTAACTTTTTGTCCTTCAGGTCTCTAATGTGTTTTTTCTGTTCTTCAGGACTAAGGTTATTCAAAAATTTAATCTCTTCATTGATGCTTTTATCAATTGTTTTTTTCTTCCCTTTTTCAGATATACGTATTCGTGCATACTCCGATATGAGCCAAGGGTTCTCCTCGGTGTGTTGAACAACCATGATGCATTCAGCAATCCCCGGTTCTGCTGCATGACATGTGAGATTCTTGATTTGCCCTGAATGCCCCTGTTCTTTCAATGCCGCCTTGAAAGATTCCATCGTATTAAGTAACTCCAGTTTTTTCGTTACCATTATTTTACTTTGCAATGGGAATGCTATACGATATGCCGTCTCCTGCATTATTTATGCCTCTTAACAGGGAATACGCGGATTGTTTTCCATTCTTTTTTAGTCGGCTTAATCATGACGTAGACACAGGCGAGAATTGTCACCCCGAAGCCAAGGTAGAATATGATATCAGGGATGATTTGTTTGGTGTAGAACAGATAAAGAACAATGGTTGACACTAAGAAGATTGCAACGACTGCTATACCTTTGGATATTGTTGAAAGATTCATCATGATAACAAAAGAGCTGTAACTTTAAATAGATTCGTGCAAAAACGTATACTTTTTTATACGATGGGGGATATCGGGGAGTATGTCTCTGCTGTCTGAATACACGTTGTCGTTGATTGAGAATGATAAAGCGGTCATTGATTTTTCTGATACAGCGCCCTCTGAATTTGAGCGGATAATGCTGCTGAGGTTTTTCAGGAAATACAAACGAGAGGTTTTTGTTGATTTTGAGGGGGAACACATCTTTTTCATGGTGGTTCCTTGGCAGTATTGGGTGGAGTATCTTGTTTCTTTAGGTTTTCGGGATACCGCGAAGGCATGCTGTGAAATATTTTATGACCTGGAGAT
>JAPKYE010000064.1 GCA_026394495.1 Methanobacteriota archaeon
TCGTTGATGACCGGCTGTGTTTTTTCCTCGTTTCAAAATGTCTTTTCCAGCATCTACAAGAAAATACTTACATCTCGGATTTTGACATGTGATGTCAATTCTACTTCTTGGTCTTGCCATGAAAAAGAGTATGATTTTATATGTATATTAATTATGCGCTTTATTTAAGGACAGTAAGAAAAAATCAAAAAAAATCTATCATATTTCTTGGAGACTAACAGTGATTGCGATCTGTGTCGCATTAATCAAGGTCTGAAGGGGCATTCCTTGTGGATTTTGAGACGACAACAACGGAACATGAAGAAAACCCATGTGTGTATCAAGATCATGATCCGTGATATAACCAAGAACACCATACAAAAGCGCATTACACACATACGTTCCCGCAAACCAACTCTGCCGAACTGGAATTCCTGACCGTTTAAGTTCATTAAAAATCTTTGCCGATGGTAACGAAGAAAATCGAAACAAAGGACCTGACTGATTATTTCTATTGATTCCAGCAACATTTGGATCTTTTTTTAGGTTTATCCCAACATTTTCCAGTCGAACACGTTTTGAGGATGCAGCAAGACCAATACTCAGAACAAACAATGGCTGGTATTCTTCAATCGCCTGCGTAACCACCGCAACAGACTTCGTAAAATTCACAGGAACGACAATCCCTATGATTCGTACGCCTTTGATTTCTGTTCCATTTAATGCCTCTGCAATCAATTGACTTGGATTAACGTCGTATTTTCCAAATGGTTCAAAACCAGTTACCAGGACGCAAGGTTGTGATCCTTGTATTGCCATGTGTTTTCCCTCTAAAACAAGGCCACTTGGAGCAATTGTTGAAATCAAAAAAAGAAAAAGGATCCCAATGAATAGAAGACCGCGGACATGATTCATTTTTTCTCACTATTTATATGAATTGAAGGTTTTATATAATTATCTTATTTTTTCTCAATCATAACAACCATACAGGATACACACAGATTTTAATAACTCGAAGATATGTCGGCTATCATTTATGAGAAAAATTGTACCCTGGCTAAAAGACAGTGCCTATCTCACTCCCCTCTCCCCTGCATGTAAGATGTGCGCACAAGGCGCAAAACTCGTATTACTCATAACGGGGGTATGCGATACTAACTGTTTTTACTGCCCGCTCAGTTTTAAAAAAGGAGGAACCGACTGCATCTACGCAGATGAATGGGAACTTCACAACGAACACGATACAGAGACGCTGCTACGCGAAGCACGAAACATTGATGCAAAAGGCGCAGGCATCACCGGTGGTGATCCACTTCTTGTCTGGAAACGCGTACAAACATACATTGGTCTTCTCAAAGATACATTTGGATCCTCGTTTCACATCCATCTCTACACATCAGGTCTTCAAAACACAGGACACATCCCAGATATTATTGCCGCAGGTCTTGATGAAATCCGTTTTCACCCAATGCCTCAAGTATGGGACCGTATGGAAAAAACCCCTGTCGCCCAAACAATAAAAAAAACACTGACTCAAAACATCGATGTCGCCATAGAAATTCCAGTGGTCCCTGGCAAAGAACAACAGATCCTTTCTCTAATCAAATGGGCTGCAACAACTGGAGTACGATGGATCAATCTTAATGAACTTGAGTTTTCCGAGCGCAATAACGATGCATTCATCATTAAAGAATATGAAGTAAAAGAAGAATTATCTGCAGCAGTCAAAGGAAGCCAAGAAACCGCATTATCCGTTCTAAAAAGCCTGACTGAAATGGATTTTAACATAGGTGTTCATTACTGTTCTGTATCCTTCAAAGACGGCGTTCAACTACGAAACAGAATAAAACGCCGAGCAAGTCATGTCGCAAAGGAGTACGATGTCATCAGCGAAGACGGGACATTTATCAAAGGAGTAATCTACGCGTCCACAGAGCAATTGCTTGAAGTCTTGTTCGCAGAACTCAAAACAACATATCATGTTCCCTCAAAATATCTGTTTTTCGATAAAGAAAAAAAGAGGATCGAAATCGGATTATGGATCCTTGAAACTCTTGCAGAAAAACTCAAAAAACAAGGATATGATTGTTACATGATTGAGGAATATCCCACAGCGGATCGATTAGAGGTTGAACGCAGCCCCCTACCATTATGAAAAAAGTGTATTTCACGGTTTAATAAGTTTGAGGTTTTTATCAGAATTATTATTGCTTTGCATTCTGTTGTTGTCCATTTGATTATCCATGCCGCCAGTATCCTCAAGAGGTGGATGATCATTTTGCAACACAGAATCATCAATATCATACGGTGATTCGATATTATATTCAATTTTATACTCACCAGGATCTCCCTCTGAAAACTTAAAACGTTTCTCCCGGCACAAAGCGATCATCGGATAGTTATCCTTTAAGACGACACCATACATTTTTTTCAACTGTTTATCTTTTGCAACCGCTATTGTGTAATCAATGAAATCAGAGCCAAGTCCAAGTCGCTGCCATTTATCACTGACCACAAGTGCAAACTCTGCAGTCTCTGAGTGTTTCGGATCCACAATCAATCGTGTGACACCAAGGATCTTTTTCTTACCGTCCTCTTCGACTTCTGCGACAAGAGCCATCTCCCGATCATAATCGATGTTACAATAACGGGTTCGCACCTCATGCGGAGTCTCCTTGATTATCCGGAAAAACCGGAAACGAATCGTCTCCTGAGAAAACGTCTGAAACATATCAAGCCACATCAACTCATCCTCTGGTTTTATCGGACGAAGCATCACCTTTGTTCCATCTTTTAACTTAATTTTTTTCATGTATTTTGATGGATACGGAGAAATAACCAAATGAGGATGTTTTAATGGTTCTTTATCAAGGATGATACGTGCATCCACTGCGATCAACTCATCACCCTGGGGGATCAGTGGGTTCACATCGATTTCTTTGATCTCCGGATGATCAATGATCAACTGAGAAAATTTAATCAATGTTTCCTCAACTTTTTTCATGTTCACCGGTGGAATCCCACGAAAACCCTTCAAGAGCTCATACGCCTTGGTTTTCTCGATAATCCGCTGGGCAAGAACCTGATTAAGCGGAGGAAAACCGATCGCACGATCTTTAAACAACTCAGTAAACACACCACCTAACCCAAAGAGGATGATCGAACCAAACACAGGATCCTTTTTAGATCCCAGGATCAACTCATACCCCGGGTTTTTTAACATTTTCTGGACAGTCACACCAAGGATTTTTGCGTCTGGGACTTTTTCTTTCGCTTTTTTCATCATCTCAGCAAATGACTTTTTTACGTCATCGCCGCAACGCAGATCAAGGACGACGCCACCTATATCACTTTTATGCGAGATCTGCGGTGAAAGAATCTTCAAAACAACAGGGTATCCGATGCTCTCTGCAAGTTTCGCTGCTTTCTCCGCAGTATCAGCAATCAACGGTTTCGTGGTTTTAATCCCATACAATTCAAGAAATATCTTCGCTTCACTTTCATTAAGAAGTTCACGGTTTTCTTTTCCAGCATTGTCAACAATCTTTTTTGTGATTTCTTTATGCGAAGAGGTTTTTACATCAAGTTCTTCAGGTGTCTCATAGAGTTGTCCGAGATGTCGCTCGTAATGATACAGATACATGTACGCTTGCACAGCCTCATCAGGTGAGGGATACGAGGGAACATTGTTTTGATTGAGGATTTCCCGGGCATGATACACACTTGACTCTCCGATAAAAGAGGTGAGAATTGGTTTTGTGGTTTTCCGTGCAATATCAACAATGCGATCAGCAAGTTTCAGCGGATCTGCCATGACCTGAGGAACACACAAAATCAATAAACCATCGATGTTGTTATCCTGAAGACAGATTTCAATAGTTTTTTTGTACCGTTCCTCATCACCGTCTCCAATAATGTCCACAGGGTTGCCTTTGCTCCATGTTGAAGGAAGTATTTGATTAAGCTTCTCGATTGTTTCCGGAGTCAATTGTGCGAGTTTCCCACCTTTTTCAATGATAGAATCTGTCGCAAGAACTCCTGGGCCTCCAGCATTGGTCACAATTGCAATATTTGGTCCTGTCGGTCGAGGTTGCTTCGCAAGAATTGATGAACAGTCAAACAAATCCTGAATATCTTTCACACGAACAATACCTGCTCGTCGGAACGCTGCGTCGTAGATAGCATCTTCACCCGCCAGTGCCCCTGTATGAGATGCTGCTGCTTTTGCTCCTTCTGCAAATCGACCGGATTTGATGACGATGATAGGTTTTGCTCGAGCGAAACCTTTTGCCGCGCTCATGAATTTTCGAGCATTCGTAATCGATTCAACGTAGAGAACAATGCTTCTTGTATGAATATCCATCCCAAAGTAATCAATAAGATCACCGAAATCAACATCAACCATCGAACCCACAGAGACAAATCCGCTGAACCCGACTTTTGATGAGGCAGCCCAGTCAAGAATAGCGCCACAGACTGCGCCGCTCTGAGAAATCAATGCGATGTTTCCTTTCAATGGCATCGCACCAGCAAACGTTGCATTCAAATTAAGATACGGCAGAATGAATCCGACGCAGTTTGGACCAACGATTCGTAAACCATATTTTTCTTTTACATCCGATAATTTCTTTTCCAACGCTGCTCCCTCAGGTCCAATCTCTTTGAATCCAGCAGAGATAATAAGAATTCCTTTAGTACCCCGTTTTCCACACTGTTCTACAACATCGACAACGGTTTTAGCAGGTGTGACGACAATAGCTAGATCGACTACCCTTGGAACCTCGTTTATTGATGGATATGCTTGGACACCTTGGATGCTTTCCCGTTTTGTATTCACGGGATACACGATACCTTCATAGCCTGAGCCTATGAGGTTTCTAAAAATTCGGTATCCTGCGGAGCCAACTGTGTCACTTGCTCCGATTACTGCAATGCTTTTTGGTTTAAAAAGAATGTCAAGATTTTCTGCGCCCATGCATTTTTCCTCCTGAGGGAATGCTATCAAGAACCGGTAATAAGCAAGACTTCATAAGGTTATCGGCATAGGGGTGTGTTCATACGATAAATATATTTATTATTATAATTAAATATAATATTTTTCTATAATTGCCAATATGGTTTTAACTTCTGTTTCAATTCATACACGATATCCTCTATTTGTGAACCATAGGGATCCTTATAAATATCGATTTCTAAATCAGGGATTTCTTCCTCTTTAAAATACTCTTTTTTTCCAAGAAGTCCACACATAACATTATGATATGATTTCACACACGTATCACTCTGATATCCACCACCAAAAAGAACAAGCAACTTATCACACGTTTTACACGAAATCTGTTGAACCTTTACCGCTAAATGATAATATGCTTGATAGGTAAGTTTTAAGTTTGCCAGAGGATCAGAATGATGGGTGTCTACCCCACACTGATAAATAATCACCTCAGGTTTAAACTGATCTATAAGAGGTGGAACCAGTTCGTCAAACGCCATCACGTAACTTCCTGTTGCTGTTCCCGGAGGTAATGGAAGATTCACAGTATATCCTTCCCCTTCATCGCGACCAATCATATCCAACGCACCAGTCCCAGGATACAACGTTCTTCCATCTTGATGAAACGAAATATTCAAAACAGTGGGATCCGCAGCATAAATATCCTGCGTCCCATTGCCATGATGAACATCTAAATCAATTATCGCAAAACGATCCAGCTTCTGTTTTTCTCGCAGATATTCAATCACGACAGCTATATCATTAAAAAAACAAAACCCTGAAGAATGACCCTTACTAGCATGATGAAAACCCCCCAGAGGATTAACAGTACATTTGTACCCATCAAATAACTTTTCTCCTGCAAGAATCGAACCTCCTGCAGCAAGACGCGCGTACTCATAGATACCCACAGGAGCAGGCGTATCAGATGCTAACCAGCCACCGGTCTTACTCAACTGTTTCACATGATCTACATATTGTTTCTCATGAACCCGCAGCAGATCTTTTTCTGTTGCCTTCTTCGGAGAAAAAACATCTACCAAATCAAGAAGACCTTTTTCTTTAAAAAAATCCATGGTCTTACGCGGCTTGTTACCGATCAGCGGATGATCAACACCAAGATCATATTTATTATAATCCTCATGATACATCAATGCAAACATGACAGGCTTGCGGAAACACATATGCTATTAAAAAACGTTTTCATGGTTCTGTTCTCGTTTCAAATCTTCACAAGATTTTTATAGGTGGCCTCTATTCCCCCTTCAACATTTCCCGTTAGGGAGATGATGTTAAATACTCCAGAGGAGGCTAACATATGGCGATGTATGTCCGATATAAAACATCCAAAGAAGTACAAGATTTAGCCTATGAATTGGTGGAAAAAGCCCGAGATTCAGGGAAAATAAGCAAAGGTGCAAACGAGGTTACAAAACAAGTCGAACGAGGACAAGCAAAACTTGTTGTCATGGCTGAAGATGTAACCCCTGAAGAGATTCTAGCCCATATGCCTGTTTTATGCGAAGAAAAAAACATTCCTTACACCTATGTTACCAGTAAAGAACAACTAGGCACTGCAGCAGGATTAACAGTAGGAACCACTGCGGTTGCCGTTGTAAACCCCGGAAAAGACAAAGAAGGCATAGATAATATCGCAAAAAAAATTGAAGAATTGAAGAAATCGGGTTAAGTATATGTTGGAAGGAATTCCCTGCGAAGTTGTAGAAGTGATTGAACGAACCGGCATGGCTGGTGAAGCCTCCCAGGTGAAACTACGTGTTTTAGATGGTCGTGACAAAGGAAAAATCATCACGCGCAACGTCATGGGACCTGTTCGCTTAGGTGACATTTTAATGCTCAGTGAGACTCAAAGAGAAGCAAAGAAACTCGGTGGACCACGATAAGAGGAGAATGCGAATTATGGTTGAGAGAAGAACATGTTCATTCTGCGGCAACGAAATCGAACCGGGAACCGGTAAACTCTACGTGAAAAAAGATGGAAATGTGCTGCATTTCTGTAAAAACAAATGTCAGAAAAACATGCTAAAGTTAAAACGCGTCCCTCGAAAGGTAAAATGGACGAAATATTCAACAAAACAATAAAATTATAATATCTGGTAACAGGTATGCACCTTTTATTACCCTATGGGAAACACACGGTACCACTAGATGTACCAGACAAAAATCTTTTAGATGTGATTTTACCAAAAGAGATTGTTCAACCTGAGCGGCCAGAGTTTCTCATTAAAAATGCACTCGAAAAACCACTTGGAACTGACCGATTAACAGAGCTTGCTGGCGGTGGGGATAAGGTCGCTATTGTTGTTGATGATTACACGCGGCCATGTCCCACACAGAAACTTTTATCCCCTGTTCTTGAAAAGCTACGTGAGGCAAAAGTTGATGTTTCCGATATCCTCATCATCGTTGCTTGTGGTACTCATAAACCACCTTCCCCAGATCAAATAAAAGAAATCCTTGGCGAGAAAATCGCCCGCACCTACCAAGTTACCTCAAATGATATCACAAACGGGGATTACGTGACTGTAGGGACAACCAAACGGGGAAACACGATTGAGGTGCTGCGAGATTACGTAGAAGCGGATGTAAAAATCCTTCTTGGAGATGTCGAGTACCATTACTTTGCAGGGTACGGTGGAACACGCAAAAGTATTCTTCCCGGTATTTCTTCGAATAATACGATTCAGCGGAACCATAAACTATTATTTCATGAACATGCACAGACGGGGGTGTTGAAAGACAATCCTATCCATATGGAGATGAACGAGGCGATGCATCTCGCCGGATGTGATTTTGCGTTTAATGTTGTGATGGATTCAGCTCATCAGATTGTTGGTGCATGGGCAGGAAAACCTGAGGCAGTCCTTGATATTGGATCAAAACTAGTCGATACCATGTACAAACGTGAAGTAAAGGAACGAGCAGATATTGTTGTGGTCTCTGCAAGTGGATACCCTCATGACATTGATTTGTATCAGGCGTACAAAGGACTTCATACAGCGCTTCCCGTAATCAACAAAAACGGTGTTGTTGTGTTCGTTGCAGAATGTTTAAAAGGAATTGGGAATGGTGTTTATGTGGACTACATGAAGAACTACAAGACATCTCAGGAAATCACTACTGCGTTGAAAGAAAAATTTGTGATGGGTGCCCATAAAGCGTATTATCATCTCAAAGCAATCGAAGAACACAAAGTATTTTGTGTATCATCGTTGAATACAAATGAATTAAAAACAATATTTGGACTTACTGCAGTAGCTAACCCCAATAAAGGATTAACACAGGCGTTTGCGCTTCTTGGAAACGATGCAAAAGTCCGTGTTATCCCCCAAGGTACTACTACTTTACTTGTGCTAAAATAAGAGATAACTTTTTTTTGTTTTTAGTAGTCTCATTGTTTTTTTGATACGTTGTGCAACGATTTTCTGTGCAGATACAGCACCATGAGAAGAACAACAACAAATCCTACTGCACCGATACCAAACAGAGGGAAAAAAATTGAGTAATCGTCTTGTTCGTTTTCTGTTGTCGTTGGATGCGCAGACACAGTAATCTGCATGGTTTTGCTTTGTAAAATTATGTTTCCATCGTAAATAGTGAGTGTGATGTTGTATATGCCCGGTGAACTGTATGCATGGTTAGGTTGTTTTCCGATTCCTGTTGTGCCGTCACCAAAGTCCCATTGGTAGATGAGATCGTTGTTCTCTGTATCGGTAATGATAGTTCCATTGAAAGGGGTATCATTATCGACAATGATATTATCAGGGATTTGAATTTCTATTTCTCCATCATCTTCACTAGTACTTGGTACAACTTCAATTGTAACTGTTAGAGCAAAAGACCAATTGCTTTCTATGTTATGTTCATCGCGTGCACATGCAACCACATGGTATACTCCTATTGAACTCCATTGATGCGACATAGAAAAAAATGTCCCTGAAGGTACTAGTGATGTCCATTCGCTTATGTTACCATCATCCCAGTCAAAACGATACTGTATCTGATCGATATTTGGATCAGTTGCATTTGTAGAATACGTATAATTAGTATCGATGTATCCGGTTGTTGTTCCAGTTGGTGCCGCCGGTGTATTTGGAGGTGTGTTTGGGTCAACAGGTGGCTCAACAGGGGGATTTCCTCCTCCGAAATACTGTTGCTGAGGTTCTTGCTCGGTGGTAAAACTGTATGAAACATTCGTCCAGTTCTCACTTCCTGATTCTTTGACATTTACAAACCAGGAATATGTCGTTGAATATGCTACGTTGAAGATATCACAGGTTTTTATTCCGCCAGAATCATTTATTGCAGTATTTTCTCCAATCGCTGGAGCGGTTGTTATTGTCCAGTTCAACAGATCTTCATCTCGATCAGTGATTGTTACTGAAAGTAGTGTAGTACCCACAGATATTCCAGTTGAACCGTTTCCTGGAGTATTGACTGTGATCGTTGGTAACCAACTAAGATTTGTTGTATTATACGATTCTGAAAAGGTATCACTACATAGAGAATCAAAGGAATCCCAACCCCATGCTTGATAGAAATATGTAGTGTTAAACGAAAGTTTCGTATCAACAACATTTGTATTTGTTCCATTATACACAAGGGTTCCGTCTCCTTGAATCCAACACTGAGTTGTGTTTCTCTCAATAATTGTATGTGTTGCGTTAGATCCTTTTGCCCAGCTGAGGTTTATCTGTGTTTTATTGTATGTTGTTGCGAGAATACTTTCTGGAGGTGAAATAGTATGAATTGCTCTTGTTGTAAACTGATAGGTTTCGTTATACCATCCACTGTTTCCGGTGATATCTGTAATGTTAACACTCCAATAGTATGTGGTTTGATAATTGGGAAATGAAAAAAGCTGACTGTATATTCCATCTGGTTGAGAATTGTTTATTCCGATGTCCTCCCAGGACCCTGATGCGTTTGTTTGGAACGTAATATTCATAAGATCCCCCTCATAATCAATAACTGAGATCTGAAGCGATATTACTCCTGGGGAAACGTCTGTTTCTTCATGAGCCGGATATTCATCAGATGTCATAATCCCTGTTGGTGGAGCGGAGACATTTGCTTTAAGAGTCTGTGCCGGATCCCCAAATAATTGTGAGCTATACCAGTTATAACACCAGGCATAGTGCCATCCTGAAATGTCAACATACGCGGATAATTCATCTTTTGCGCTGACTTGTGCCTTTCCAATCTGCCAGTTGTCTTCTGTGGCTGTAAAAAAATAATCCCAGAAAAACCGCTGTAAAAACTGGTTTGGACCATTGGTATCCGTACTACTTGCCCAGCCATATCCACTGTTCCAGATAAGACCAAATGCACCGTTGCTTACAGAGAAACTTGTAACGATTTTCTCTGGTGTATCACCAGCGGTGAATCTGCCCGACAGACATTGTTGAGAATATGAGAAGAAATATTTTGAGTTGGAGAGGCTTTGCAGTTGCGCTATAGTCATATCTAATGCAATCACGGTATTTCCATGACCAAGATGATTAATAATACAAGCGTTGTTCGCATTGATCACAGTCTGGTAATCTGCTGGGATAGATGCCCCATCGTTGTAATAGACTGTTGTTGAAATATTAAAAGGATGCTCAGGATTGATTTGGTTCCATTCATCAAAACCTGAGCATTGATAGAAATTCGGATCGGTCCCTAATCGTAGTTCTTCAAGATAATCTGCTGAGGTAACATCAAACTGGGCACCAAGATTACCACCAAAAAACACAGATGTGTTCAGAAATGCGATATCTGCGTAGAGATCATACCAGATGATTTTTTTGATGAAATTAGATAATTCTTCTGCATTGGAAACCGTCATTCTTCCCACGTAGACTTCTGCATAAGGATCATTCACCCCGCTGTTTCTTCCACCGCCCCAACAATTATGCGTAGTGTCTCGCCAGTCGCCATCAAGGTTGCTGTAGTAGAGATCACAAGGCATGTCATAGTATTGATCATCATTAAGATAGGAGTTGTATTCAGTGAACATCCTAACTGGAACAATCTGTTTAGAAGGAGTGCTTACATCCCAGTCTCCACCAAGAACCACGTATTGTGTCTCCCAGTTCTGGTAGGCATCCTTGATGAACTCTCGGATATGCGCTGCAGAATCGTTGAACAAAGCAGTAGTATTCCAATATGCTGCACAGGCGTCGATTGTTTCTACTGTTACAATGTTGGTTGTAAGACCGCTATACGATGTTCGATGACTGAGAAGATCTGAAAAATTATATTCCTGACCAATGGTATTGTTCAAAGCATTGTTTGTAATAATGATATATTGGTAGCTGGCTGCTGGATCACATAACCCATTACTAATTTCAAGCATAGAATACGATGGAGGAAAATATGGGGGTATTATCTCTGGATTAATCACCATTGATTCAATGACGGTGATATCTTCTTCGTCTACGCGATTCATCATTTGAGATTCATCTGAAAGAGACTGGATGTTTTCTTCAAGTGTGATTGTGATGGTCATTTCTGGGAAATAATACAATTTACCTGTTTTTGGGATATATTTGACTGGGTACAGATATACGGTGAATATTGTGAAGCCACGACAGAACCCTACTCCGTCGTCAGTGTAAATGCTGTCAAAAACAGGGGTTGTAGAATTATATATAGTTTCATTGATGAGAAATGGCTCTGTATCTTCGTTTGGTTCTGTTGTGGTTGGTTCCTGTTGAGGGATGATAGGGTTTTCTAAAACGTTACAATCGATCTTAAGGTATTCTCTGTAGGAGACGTCGATATGTGAAATGGTTTTTCCAGATGGGATGAGAATCTGGACGGATTTAACAGGAAGCACAGGGTTACCAGGTGTTGCTTGTGAGATACAATCTTGTATATCTATCTGAGTAAACGTTTTTCCGTAAAGGGTTTTTTCGGTTATCTGTGGATATTCAAAAAAGATTGAGTAGGTAAGTATGTTTTCTTGATCTGTTGCGTGGACGATACCTTCATAAAAACAAGGGGAGAGAATGAGAAGCGCTACAGCTATGTAGCCTATTGATAATTTTTTCGTTTCTGTTCTTCCTCTCATCCTTTCAACCCTTCTTTGCGGTACGTTACGGTTCACACATCCACACGAGATGTGTTAACTTTTTACATGTATACTGTTCGCAACTAACATTATTTAAAGATTATCTGGAAAACAAACAAAATGGTAAAATGACAACAAACAGAGAGAAGAGGCTCTATGGAGTTCTTCCTATCGTCATCTATATAGTTTCTCAATTACCTGTTCTTAGGGTAAGAATGCTTGTCGTAAATCTGAAAAACAATCCTTGTTTGGTATCCTCTTCTAAAACATCCCTAAATAGCATCATTCATAACTGTAATAAAATAAAAAATGAATTTTTTTTTCAGAAAATCGATAGATATATATTTGAAAAAGTTATACAGGTGAATATTCACGTGCATATTCAGGTTGGATGCCTTTAGATATCATTAATTTGTTATCTGATGAGTATCCCATGTCTATGTAACAAAATATGGTGAGGAGAGAATGCAAAAAATAGAGAAAGTTTTATCTAGTTCAGGCCGAAAAGTAGCCGTATTTTTTCTCGTGGCATTATTTATTTTCGCCTCGGGTTCGACGATTTTTGTAAACATGGCACAAGCAGATGGAGAAGATTTTACCAATTTCCTTGGTTTTCAACCACAGATGATCAATGTAACAATAGATGATACATTTAATACTTCTCTTGATGTCGTTGTTGCTTGGGAGATTAATAATATCACGGTGCGTAATCTCACATTTTTACCTACGGAAATAATTAATTATTTGTCTACAGCACAAGGAACTATATTCACAGATAATACATTTATACAACCGGAAGATGCTAATATCAGCAATACCAGCGGATATGTCTTCCCTTTTATATGGATAAATACCAGCGGCGTGAACAATACAGGGTTATTTGCAAACATCTCTTGGCATGCAGTTAATGTCGGCATGGCTTTTATCAATTTCACGGGAACGACAGCAAATGATAGTGGTGTGAATTATACGACGATAACACGAAATGTAACCGTTATTGTTCATCCACAAGGTCCATCGAATTCGAGTTTTAACGCAGTGCCATACAATTCTACGCAGATTGATCTTAACTTTACTAAAAGATTAGGTGCCGATAATACAATCATCGTGCGTAATACACATATACCAGAAAGTATCATGGATGGTGCATTAATCTACAACGATACTGGATCCTCCTATCAAGATACTGGACTTTCCCTCAATACCACTTATTATTATCGTGCGATAAGTTGGAATCAAACCGCTAATATTTACAGTATTGAATATGCAAACGCAACAGCAAGTACTACAGATGTGAATATTACGATTATTGGGCAGGTGAAAGACAGTCAACACCACGATGTACCCTTACCATCTGCAGAGATACGAGTGATGAAAAATGGACAATGTGATATATGCCCTGATAAAGAACTGCATTACTCCGATGAGTCTGGGAATTTTAATATTAGTGTTACCGAATCAGGGCCAGGGTATTTTTCGATTGAGATTGCTCGTAATGGATATGTCGGATATGGAAACTGGAATTTTGAGCTTGATGAAGGAGATATAAAAGATCTCGGTGTTATTTATCTTGAGCCGTTGTTCGGATCGCAAAATAATTCAATGATCAATGGAACAATTAAAAATGAAACCGGAGCGCCTATTAATGGTGCATCTGTAATGTTGCTGGATACAAATTTCAGCCATTTATTAAAAGGAATGGAAGGCGTAGAGGATATTGGAAAGGAAACAACAACCAACGAAGCAGGATATTATAATTTCACGATTGCCTATCGAAGTACTTATCGAGTTATTGCATTTTTTGATGGATATTACGCGAATTTATCTGAGAATATTATAATAAATGATCCTAATCAGATAGAAAATCGGAGTTTTAACATGTCACTCGCAGCACCTGATACACTTGATTTAACAGTACACTTTACAGATCTTGACGATGCAATCGTTACAGTGAATAGAACCATTGTTGCGGGTAGTAAGGTATTTCGTTTCTCTCTTGATATTGACCCTAATCTCGGTGGAGATGGAAATCAAAATGTCAGTCAAACAGAGTTGGCAAACTATTTGGATTATCTTAATAAAGATGGACCTGGTTTCAAATCGTTCTCAGAAGATGGCAACGGTGGATCTGGCAAAGGAAATGAGGGTAATGGTCCTCTTGAAATACCCGTCAGTATGTATCTTGATAATTCCACCCTCTCTGAATTTGTTTCAGGGTCGCATAACGGAATTTTCGATAATCTGGTAACCACGGTAGATTCAAACCAAACCATCTACTATAATGCAACATTTTCTATTACTCTGGACGGGCCGATCCTTAATCAAACCCTTCATGCATTGAATATCACCACGGTTTTCAACACAACAATAAATTGTACAATTAATTTTGACTTTGGTGATTTTTACAATATTAATGATAATAACTCAAATATAAGTATAATTACTGGTTCTGTCACGAATACAACACATACGTTGTATATTTTCCCTGGGAGTGGTGATTCTGAAGCTCTTGTCAACGTTAGCCTGGAGTTCAATGGAACACTACCAATCATCGAAATTCCTACGTGGCATATCACAGATCGATGGACGTTTGACCAGGATGGAACACCAGTTACCTATACGGTAACCGGAAAACCATTACAAGAATATGATGCAGATAGGTATCGGGTTGGTGACGAAAGTGTATCATATATCTGTTATCAGATCGACAAAGTAACATCAGGCGAGCATAATGTATTGTATGTGACTATGAGTGATCTCGCCTGGGTTAACGTTTCAGAACAGAACGTCATTGATTATCTTGTTGGTGATGTAGACTTTCCTATATATAATGGGAAAACATGGCAGACAACCTCTTGGTGGGGAGAACAGGTAAATGCAACTGTTATCAATTGTTCTGATCTAAAATTGACTCAAAATGATACGTTTTCTTCTGTAAAAATTAATTATACAAATGCAACTGATGAAACAGAAACCGTAGGTCAAGAATGGTATTCCCCGGATGTGAATTTCTTTGTCAATCGAACACGATATGTTGTTGATGATGAGATTGATACAGCATTGAATCTTACAAGCTATTCCCATGCACCATTTATTGAATCTTGTAGTATTTCTCCAAGAATAAATGATTCAAATAGTCTTATTGATTCTCTGGATGCGACCGTAATAATCAACACCTCGCGATATTATGATGGGCCATCAGACTATGTACTTGAAGGACCATTGTATAAAGAAACGCAGAATGGAGTACAGACGGATATCGTTCGCACACGCGATGAGAATACATTACGAAATCTCGATACTGGGAACTGTACAAAAACAGTGAATATTTCCTATAGCGGCAGTATAATCAACGCAAGTGGTATCGATGGGCCGTACTCTGGATTTCTTGAATTGCGTGAGGCAGGAGGCCAAGGGCCCTCGCAGCGCATTGATTATACTACTTTTGAAACAGAGACGTATAGTTACACTGATTTTCAATCTCCTGCGGTAACCATTCTTTTATTAAGTGATGATGGGAATGATACGAATGGAAATGGAGAATACAATTATTTAACTGCGAATGTAACCTTAAATATTATTCAAACCGGGAATTATACGATAAATGCTGGGTTAAACTCAGCAGGTATGAGACGCGAATGGATAACAGGAACTGGGATGGGAAGACGTTCTTTTACCCAAGGAGAAACCCCCATAATAACCCTAAATTTTGATGGAACGGAAATCTATACACGAGGATATGATTCTCCATATATTATCAATCTTGAGGTATGGAATGATGATACGCATACAATCGTTGTTCAAAACGAAAGCGAGATGCAAAATTCCTACAGTGCCACCGATTTTGAACCACCCACCGTCTACTTCGACAGAACGTATATGGCACAAAACGGTTTGCATGATTACGTCAACAATGGCATTTATCTTACCGTGAATGTATCAATTACTGTTGCAGACAGTGCATTCAGTGGAGGAACACAGACATATGATCTCCATTCAGGTCTGTGCTATACACAAAATGATCAATATGTGACAGGCAGTGGAAGTCAGATCACCCTGCATGAAAATGAAAATATTATTCCTTTGAACTTTAATGTCGGAGAGATATATCAGAAAAATCCAACATATAATGGGACCTTCACTGTTCATATGGGTCTTTCTCAGAGTGGACCTGATATCGACAATAGCAATTATGTTACTGCAAGTTATAATCTTAGTAATCCTTTGAGTTTCCCACCGCCACCAATAACAATGACAATCGATAGTTCTGCAGTGACTGATTCAGGGAATTATTTAACCATTTTTGGAAATGTATCAATAAGTTCTGAGACCTACGCCAACACCACATATGATTTTCATGGTGGTGTTAACTGGATCGAAGGGGAGATGCAGATATGGCATTCTATCACTGGAATGGGACAACAGCGATCCTTTATCAACGGATCAAACCCATTTATCATTAATTTCAGCGGGACCGAAATCAGCGCAAGTAACCAAAATGGTCCCTATAAAATCTGGTTAGGGATCGAAGGTATACCAAATCACGAACGAATAGCTAGTGTCGAATACACTGCAAATTTTAATGCTTCCAATTTTACTGCCCCAGGTATCTTATTTAATGAAAGTAATACAACTGCTTACATAGTTCCTGGATCAGATTATTTGACTATTCAAACATCTCTTCTTGTAAACACACCAGGAACATACCGTATCAATGGCGGCATCAACTGGGTTCAACATATGACCGGTTGGGATAACTGGGTGTTTATCACAGGAACAGGAAACGACTATCTATTAACAGAAAATACGAACAAATCTTTTGAGTTTGATCAAGGGATGATTAAAACTGCGCTACAGAACAGTGGTCAACAATCCTGTGTGTTAAAAGTCCAACTAAACATTGAGAATATAACCACCTGGCAGACGATTTCCCATCTTGAATACGCCACACAACCATACAGTGTTTCCAATTTTACAAGCTCTGCGGTCACTATCAATTCAACAGCATCTTCAATAGTTGATGGTAACCTTGTCGTCAATCTTACATATTATGCATTGCAAGGGGATCAATATACGCTTAACGGAGGTGTTAATACTCAGGCATGGTCATTTATAACAGGAACCTGGAGTCAACCAATTCTTAGCCTTGGAGAACATAGCATCAATATCACCTTTGACGGTGGACAGATTTATTCAAGTGGACAAAATGGTCCATATCGAATCTGGATAGGTATTGAAAATAAAACGACGCATCGACTTATTGCAAACAACGAATTCATGACAGATTTATGGAGTTACACACAGTTTTCAACACCAGCTGTCCAAATTTTAAGAGCAAATATGACCACTGGATCGTGCGACTATATGAATGCCTCTGCAAGTGGATCGTATCTTACGGTTAATGTCACATTAAATGCTTCAGTCTCAGGAACATATTGGCTTGACGGTGGACTCAATTATATTGAAAACAACAACCGGCAATGGATAACAGGAACTGGTGGACCTGTTACTCTTCTTCAAGGTGCGAATATCATTCCATTGAACTTCAACGCTGGTGACATCTATTCCAGTGGGAAAAGCGGTCAATATCGCGTCTCGGTTGGACTACGAAATCGAATAACCTGGCAAGATATTGATCATTACGACTACACAACCAAATCCTATACTGCCGGACAATTACCTGCACCTCCGATACAATTTGAGACGATGTCTGCTGGTGATCCTTCGTATGGATACATTAATGGTAGTTATTTCACGGTGAATGTCTCGGTGAATGTTACAAGTTCTTCGTATGCAGGAACTTATGATCTTCACGGTGGCGTCGCCTATCGAACAGGGGATGGATGGCAGCATCTGACCGGAACTGGAAATTGGGTTCAACTTGTGAATGGAATAAATAATAAAACCCTTAATTTCAACGCAGGGGAAATTCGAACTGGACTTCCTGGTGGATACAATAACAATCTTTCGGTTTGGATTGGATTAAGTAATACGACCACATGGACTGAAATTACCCATATAGAATATATAACTCAGATGTTTGATAGTTCTTTATTCCCTGAACCTGATATTACCCTGTCTGGAACAGGTGATTATGTCAACGGATCAAGTTTGACAGTAAATATCACCATCAATGCAGAATATGCCGGGGAATATGATGTCAATGGAGGAATCAACTGGATTGATATCTCACAAGGTGGAGAGAATATGCGTTTTATTACTGGTTCAGGTTCTATGCAACAACTCTCCGTGGGAGCAAATAATATCGCCTTTAATTTCAACGCAGGAGATATTTACAACACTCTCTTAGCACAAGGATACACTGGAAAACTTGCCGCATGGATTAGTGTTCAGAATATGACAACAAGAGAACAACTTGCCCATCTCGATTATCGAACCTCTAACGAGTATTCTATTGGGAGTTTCAGCCCACCCGATCTTATTATCAACTGTACTGGTGATTATAATAACGAAACAGATTATCTTACCATCAACGTTACTCTTAATGCAACAGGAAGCAGTCTGAACACAATATATGATATTCATGCAGGAATCCACTGGCAACAAGGGCGAGAATGGATGTATATCACCGGATATGGAACAACGGTCAATGTAACAGAAAACATGACGATACCAATCAATTTCAACGGTGGATCGATACGAATTAGCGAACACGATGGACCATACCAAGTATGGGTGGGAATAAGTACACCGGGTAATTGGCAAGATATCGCTCATGACCAATACACGACAGGCACCTATAATTACATTGATTTCGCTGCGCCACCCGTACAAATTCTAAGTAGCAATTTAACTGATTACGCAAATAGTACAACATATCTTACAGTCAATGTCACCGTTAGTGCAACTCAAACTGGGGTGTATTTCCTTGAAGGCGGATTACATTGGAAAGATGGAATCCAATGGAAGTGGATAACTTGTAAAGGAACAGAAATTAATATTACTGAAATAGGGAACTCTACCATACCATTGAATTTTGATGGAAAACAAATTGCAAGAGCTGCCCAAGATGGATGGACTGGAGGGTATCTTGTTGCATGGATTACTATTAGAAACATCACAACATGGTCTGAAATTAATAGAATCAATGAATACACAACTCAAAGAAGTTACTCGCCGAGTGATTTTACAGAAGCCCCAATCACCTTTAACGGAACAATAATTGATTCGGGAAGTGAGGATTTTGCTCCTCTAACAACTCAATATAATTCTCTAAAAGTTATTGTCCCATTAAATATTACACAGGAGGGACAGAGCGGGAATTATAAGATATATGCCAGTCTGTACGATCCCGTCAATAAGACATTTATTGTTGCGGCAAACTCTTCAAATATTACTGGCTCTGTCGAAAATGCAACTCTCCTTTTCAATGGGACACGAATCAACAATACACATTACAATGGAACGTTTGAGTTCAGAGCAAAAATCATCGACTTAACAAACAAATACGAATGTGACCGGATGGTCAATATAACAAGCTCTTACACATATGACCAATTCATTGGAGCGTCTCCTGATGCAACAATTATTGGAAATTATACCAACTATACAAGTGGGGAATATCTAATCGTCAATATAACCATCCATATTAATTCTACACGACAATATGAACTCTACGGCGATCTTTTCAATTCTACTACAACATATATCACAAATGCCCGAAACAGTACATTCGAGAATACATCTGGTCAAGATGTTAATGTGTCTCTTAAATTCAACAGGTCAGCCATAAACAGTTCAAGTGTTTCATCACCACCATACAAACTTGCATACCTTCGATTATCAGTTAAAAATGAAGCAGATAATATCTGGGATGAGTTAGAAACAACAAATGTAAATGACTATTATATCCAAGGGAGTGAGTAACCATGAAAAAACAAAATAAGTTACCGATATTCCTTCTGACTTTATTTCTAGTATCTCAGATGTTCTTCGTCATCCCTGCCACCGCAGTGACTATCAATAGTTCCGAGATAGCACCAAGTATCTTCAGTCCAGATGGTAATGGTCTGAATGATACTATAACAATCACTGTATCGTCTACGACAGGACAATCACTGTACGCGAATTTTTTTAACCAAACATCTGGAGTACTAGTTGCAGAGGATTGCCTTATGACTGAAAGCCCTAGCACTACTTATAAATACACATGGAACGGCAAAAACGACAGCAATGGATTTGTACAGGATGGAATCTATACTATACGAGTCTCAGACAACCCCTCACAAAATGGAGACACCATTGGAACAGTACAAGTAGATACCACTCCACCGAGTTCTCCTTCGCTTTTGATAGATGGCGGTGCGGCATATGCGATATCAACAAGTATAAATCTTACCGTGAGTGCGACCGGGGCATCACAAATGGAGATCAGTAACTACAATAATAATTTTGCAAATGCCACCTGGGAAACCTTTGCGACAACCAAGCAATGGATGCTTCCATCTAGTGATGGAACAAAAATTGTGTATATCAATTTACGTGATATTGCAGGAGCAAACGTTTCAACGTCTGCGACAATCACCCTTGATAGAACGATATCTGATCCTTCGTTATCGATTAACAGTGGTGCAAATTCTACAAATACGACAAACGTTGTACTTACGATTACTGCGAGTGATGCAGCGTATATGAAGATCGATAATGACACATTGTTTACGAATATGTCAAGTTGGATCACAAAAACAAGCACGTATAATTTTACGTTAGCTAGTGGTGCAGATGGATTACGAACCGTCTATCTTATCGTGAAAGATGATGCCGGAAATACAAAAACCACATCAGATTCTATTACTCTTGATACAACCGCTCCAACGAATCTATCGTTGTCAATTAATAGTGGCTCTGCGTATACAAATAGTACTTCTGTGAATCTAACAGTTACTGCGAGTGGGGGCGCTTATTATGCCTATTTTAGTAATACAAATGTCACGTGGACAAGGTATGATTATACGACATCGGCAAATCTATGGATCCTTACTTCAGGCGATGGGATAAAAACCATTTACTATAAAGCAGCAGATGACGCTGGGAATAATGCAACAGCGATCACTGCAACAATCACACTTGATACGACTGCACCAACACCAGTTCAGTTATCGTCGCCAACTGATGGTGATACGATTTCCACGCAAATGCCAACTCTTACTTGGACAAATCCAAACCCCACCGGAACAAAAAATTTTGTTGTCGAACTCCTCCAATCAGGAACCACGATAGAAAGCAGTACCTGTAACGCAACAACCTTAAGTTACACCACATCAACGCTTTCGATAGGGATATATTCTTGGAAAGTTACGATATACGACATGGCAGACAACGCAGCCGTCACCAGCCAATACTCGTTCACCATCTCCATCTCGGGTCTTGTGATTCCAACGCCACTATATTCCACTAGTGGGGCGCATGTGAATGGCACTGCTCCATTTCTCGTCTGGTCCACAGTGTCTGGTGATGGTGTTAAATACACCTGTAAATACGGAACTACTTCAGCGTGTTCAGATTATTCATTCGATGAGTTTTCAACACCAAATAAACAAATCAATCCTTATGTAAGTGGTCAGACAATTTATTGGAAAGTAAATGCATATAACCATTCAAACACAACCGATTATTCTACAGTTCGATTTTTTATAATTGATACTGAAGCCCCTGTAGATCTCAATATAACAATCAACAGTAATAGCAACTATACATCTTCTGCGTCCGTTACGCTTACCTTAAGTGCAACTAATGCAACCATGATGATGATTAGTAACAACGCGAGTTTCAATGATGCCAGCTGGGAAACTTATACGACGACAAAATCCTGGACGCTTCCTACTGAAGATGGAACAAAAACTGTGTATTTCAAAGCAAAAGACAATGCGGTCAATGTAACACAAAACGCTCAATCATCATCACCAAATATAGCAGATACAATCAATGCTGCGATTCTCCTTGACACTACCGCGTCAACTGTTTCTAATCAATTCCCTGCATCTGGTGCAACAACGACAAATACCCTCCATGTTATAAGTGCTGATCTTTCCGATGGATCTGGTTCCGGTGTCGATAATTCAACGGTTGTTTTACTTGTTGATACCGTTGATCAAACTGCAAATGCAACCATCGACAACACCTCAGTTATGTATACACCATCAAATGCGCTTGGTTACAGTTCGCATACAATAAATATTACTGTTCCAGATCAAGCGGGAAACATTGGGTATTCAGAATGGTCATTTACTGTACAGGAAACGAGTACACCGCCTACCACTGGGAATTCACAAGTAAGCTCAACAATAACCATCTCAAACCTGCATCATACTCCTACAACTATTACTTCATCAGACACAGTCAACATCTCTGCAACTATTGTAGCGAGCGCAGGTGTGCATGCAGCTCGACTTTGCTATTCATATGGTTCTACAAGTACAAGTAAAGCGATGAATAATCAAAGTAACAGTTATTCTGCGGTCATCGGTCCGTTCCCTGAAGGAACAACCGTCACGTATTACATCAACGTAACAGACAACGAAGGCTATACAAAAAGCTCTGAGACCAAAAGCTTTGCCATCTCTGATACAACAAAACCAACAATCACCATTGTTTCCCCCGTAGTTGATGCAGTCATCACTGATCGAACACCTGAGATAAAGGCAACCTTTACGGATACAGGCGGTATTAATTCAAACAGCGTCATTATCACCGTAGATGACATCAATGTCACTGCGAGCTCAACGATTACATCGACTGAAGTAACGTACATGCCTGCGACACCACTCTCCTATAAACAACACACCGTCCACGTAACTGTTTCAGACACCTCAGGAAACACAGCAACTACAATATGGTCTTTTACCGTCCAAGCAGAAGAAGTTCAAATGACAAAAACCATTACTATTTTAAAAGATGAAACACAAACTATGGATTTCCAGAGCTACGATACTGCTATTCAAACAATACAAATTACTGCATCGACCGATATCTCATCCTTAACAGTTACCTGTACAACGACTGGTGAAAAACCGTCAGGGGTCACAATCCCTCCAGATGCCATTTATCTTTACCTGGTAATAGAAACTAATGCCGATACAACCGATATTTCGTCTGCGGTGATTAAATTTAAAATTGAGAAACAGTGGCTTACCGACAACAACATCGATAAATCCAACGTGAAACTGTTACGATACGCTAACGGATGGCAGGAACTTGCAACAACTACTGTCAGTGAAAACGAAACCTTTGTTTTTTATCAGGCGACAACAACTGGATTCTCTTCATTTGCCATCGTTGGGAAGCCTGCTTCACCACTTACATGGATTCTTCTAGCCATCGGCATCATCATTCTGATGATCATCATCGTCATTGCCGTACTTTTTAAGACAGGACGTCTCTACATCGAAAACAAAAACGATGAACAAACAAAGGAAACACCCCCAAAAAAGAAATAATCATTTCTTTCATACCACTTTAGAAGAAAATGAACCCTATTTTACGGTTCAAAATCTTCTTTTTTTCCCATTATCCCCATCTAGACATGACAATAATTGTATAATAAGATTTAAATAATGCAACAGGTATAGTATCTTATAAAGAGACGATTTGAATCTTAAAGGTATATTTATGCAGCGAATGGCATTCAGTCTAACAGTGGTATTGGTTCTTCTTACATCCAGTGCAGCGGGAGTGCTTTCTGCTTCTGTTGATAACTGGTCAATGTTTCACCATGATGCCCAACATACAGGATATTCTCCTTCCAAGGCACCAAAGACGCCAAATATGATGTGGAATGCATCCGTTGGGCCTTTCGTTTCGTCTTCACCCGCATTTGGAAAAGGAAGGCTTTACATTGGTTCTACGGATGGAAAAATGTATTTTTTTGATGCGGATCCCTCTGAAGGAACCGATGAAGGCATCATTGATCCTCCTGGATCAACTAGTGATCTGATCATGAATTTTTCAGCTGGCGGGCCAATATATTCGTCACCAGTTTGGGATGATGGACGGCTTTATTTCGGTTCATCAGATGGAAAAGTCTACTGTGTCTATTCCAGTGTTGGGACTGAGATTTGGAATTATTCGACGAGTGGACCTGTAAGTTCTTCTCCGACGGTTGTAAATGGGAAAGTGTACGTTGGCTCTGAGGATGGAACGATTTACGCTCTTGATGCAATCACCGGTGAGAATCTCTGGGTTCGTCCAACAAGTGGACCAATTCGGTCATCTCCAGCAGTTGTCGATGGAAAAGTGTATGTCGGATCAGATGATAATAAAGTGTATTGTCTGTATGCCTCCAATGGTACTGAATATTGGACTTATTCCACGAACGACCGGGTCGTTTCGTCTCCAGCGGTTGCAGATGGAAAAATATATGTTGGTTCTGAGGATGGAAACGTGTATTGTCTCTATGCATCTAATGGAACAGAGAACTGGCGATTTTCAACACTCGGTGCGGTTTGCTCTTCACCTGCAATTGCCGATGGAAAAGTCTTTGTTGGTTCTGACTATGGATATCTATATTGCATCTATGCATCAAATGGCTCGTTATATAACCAGTATGCAGCTGATGATATGGTACGATCTTCTCCCGTGGTCGCTGAAAACAAGGTATACGTAGGTTCTAATGACGGATACGTCTATTGTTTTAATATAACAGATGGACAGAGGCTCTGGTGCTACGATACTCATGCACCAATAAGTTCATCCCCTGCGATTATCAACATGCGGCTCTATGTTGCCTCTGAGAACGGAAATATTTATTGTTTCCGAGATGAAAACCCACCTGATGTCCCATTGATTCCGAATGGACCAACAGTGGGGATAATCAAGGAAGAATATCGATTTATCAGTAGAACCAGTGACCCGGAAAGTGACCCGATTTTTTATTTGTTTGACTGGGGCGATGGGAACAAGAGTGGATGGTTAGGTCCCTTTGATCAACAGGTGGTTGTGAACGCAACCTACATTTGGAAGACTGAAGGTGAATACCAGGTCAGGGTAAAGGCAAAAGATAGCTTTGGTGTCGAGAGCGACTGGTCGCTGCCGATCACCCTTGAGATAAACATCCTTACCATTAGTCTTCTTCGCGGAGGATTCGGTATCCATCTGGAGATCTCAAACATCGGGAAACGGAAAGTCTGGTACATCGCATGGAATGTCACGTATGTGGGCGGAAGAGTAATGAACCCTGCGTATGGGAAATTTTCTGGCGAAATCGAATCAATACCTTCTGGGGAATCGCAGATGATAACCACAGGACCGTTTTTTGAATACGGACGGTTAAAAGTCATCATCAAAATCCAAGATAAATACCAAGAGAATATCATGACAAAAACAGTAAACGCGTATGCGTTTGGATATCTTGTGTTTATCTTACCATGGTAAACCCTTTTTTTTTAATTTTTTTTCAATCTTGAATCATCATGCCGATAATTTAATTACCATGTATGCATTTCTTTTTATTAGTTTTAAAGGGAGGAAACCATCGATGGATGAAATGGTATTAAAAACCGTTGAGATCGAAAAACCAGATGATGTCAACTTCATTTTAGGACAAACCCATTTCATCAAATCCATTGAAGATCTCTACGAGACGATGGTGAACACAGTTTCTCAGGGGAAATTTGGTGTCGCATTCTGTGAAGCAAGTGGCGCATGTAAAATTCGTAGTGAGGGAAATGAAGATTCATTGAAGTTGCTTGCGGAAACCAACATGGAACGTATTGCCGCAGGGCATACATTCATTATCTTCATGAAAAATTGTTATCCGTTAAATGTGCTAAATGCCATTAAAAACGTACCTGAAGTCTGTTCGATCTTTTGTGCAACAGCAAACCCGACAAAAGTAGTGATAGCTGAGTCAAAACTAGGAGATGAGACGGGTAGAGGAATCCTTGGTGTGATTGACGGGTTTATGCCAAAAGGCAAAGAAAACAAAGAAGAAAAAGCCTGGCGGAAAAAATTCTTACGGGACATCAAGTATAAACTCTAAAGGTTATTTTCTTGGTTAGTTCTTTTATTTCTCTTACCCGTAGCAGCATCTCTTATTATGAATAATTGAGGAGAAACGCTCGGATATGACTATTGAATGATTTATAACCACTGATTTGTCCGTTGTCATTCATTCCGTATATATCGGTCAGTTACCTACTTGAATCAAGAGGAATTATTGCAGTCAGATCAGGGTTTTGTTGTTCCAAAGAAGACTTCATATGGTGCAATATCGTTGAAATCAGGGTTTCCTTTAGTCCTGCTGAGAATCGTATCAATATTGTCATCAGAAACTTGAGGTGCTGGAGATGGATTATTAGGTATCTTCGGAGAACTACGGGTATCGTTAAAAGCATATACGTTTCCATCATCAGATCCGATGACAAGTAAACCATTGGCAATAGCAGGAGATGACCAGATTTGATCACCTGTGGAATAGTTCCAGATTTGATATCCATTTTCCGCATTAAGACAGTATATCTTATTGTCACATGAACCAATATATATCTTGTCATCAGCAATCGTGGGGGAAGAATACACCCAGTACCCTGTGGGGAACTCCCAGATCACTTGACCGGTTGTGGTATCAAGGCAGCTGATATTTCCTGTTGGACCAAAATGCGAGCCGATATAGAGTCGGTTATTGTAAACAGATGGGGAAGATCCGATTAGCTTTTGTATTGTCTGATTCCAGATCTGATCCCCGGAAATGGCATCAAAACAGTATATTTTTTTATCCCAAAACATTCCAAAAAACACTTTTCCATCTGAAACCGTTGGAGATGAAAACACCCAGTCATCAACAATTTGGAATTTCCATTTCAACGATCCATTAGCTGAATATAAACAGTACAATGTTCCATCGTATGAGCCTACATAGATAAGATCATCAGCAACAGCAGGTGAACAGCGTATATCACCGTTTGTTGTATACTTCCAGATCAGATCATAGGTCGAGCCAGGCGGATCAGAAACCCCTTCATCGACTCCATCAGAAGGACCGGCTTTCAGGCAATACAGAGACTCATCCCAGGAACCTACATAGACGTAACCATCAACGACAGCAGGAGCAGAGATAACGTTATCATTGGTTTTAAATTTCCAGATTTGATCCCCGTTTGTTACATTTAAACAATAAATATGATCATCATATGAGCCGATATAGAGAAACTCATCAGCAATCGTGGGAGAAGAAAATAGTGGCATATCGCCT
>JAPKYE010000003.1 GCA_026394495.1 Methanobacteriota archaeon
CCATCATGTAATCGATAAAACTCATCTGCATTGGACTTGCTGGTAAAAACAGGATAAGATCAACAACAAGGCTGATAATAAACCAGAGAACGCCTGCGACCACGCCTTCACTTAATGAATTCTTTTCCATATTTGTACGTGGAAAGCTTAGATTGATGTCCTCATCATAGAGAAGGTATCTAGCCCTCTTTGTTTCCATGTTGCTATCATCGTCATTATTATTTCTACGATCTCTGTTCCTTTTGTGTTCCTTAGAGTTCCTATGATTTTTCTAAGAACTACAAATTCTCTGAGGGCTCTTTCGGCTATGTTGTTTGTTGCATCAATGAACGGGTAAAGGATTCTAGTAAACCAGTGTTTTAAACCATGGCTGAGTTTGACAGCGAATTTTCTGAGTTCTTTGCAGGAATTAGCATAGTCGATTAATTGTGTCATTTCTGCAATGCACTTGCTATATAATTGCTGTCTTTTATCTGGTGGATCTTCGTTGGTGACGTTAGTTACTTTTTCAAAAAGTTTCTTGAGGTTTTCATGTAAAACTTTGGCGGATTTATGTTTTTCAGCGATATCTGTCGACTCTCGTAACAGATGTGCCCAGCATCGTTGAATAATATCAGTGTATTGCCGATACGTCTCCAGTCCATCACCAATGATTATTCCTTTGTAATTTTTTCCAAGAACGGTCTGCATAACATCAATATATCCTGCTTTTCTGATAATGAACAACGTACAACTCTGGGTTACAAAAACCCACAACTGATAGGTGACACCGCCGACTTTAATGTCAGTTTGATCAATATGGACGTAAGGAGAACGCCTGATCTCGATTGTAATCTGCTCATACTGTGCTCTTAGCTTATTGCTCACTCTTCTTGTTATATCTAAAACAGTCGTATGTGTCACTTTGATGTTATGTTGTCTTTGTAATGACCCAACCACTTTTCTGATGGGTAATCTGTCCTCAAAACGAAGCAACGTAACATGACTGAGTACGTTCTTCCCGAAATCACCTTCTTCAGGTAGTCCTGATTCTGCAACAATATTCCCGCATCGTTCGCAGATACCAGTCTGCATACAATGTTCCGTTATCTCAGCGGGCCGCGGCTCTGGGATTTCCTCAATAATCCTTCTTAAAACCTCCATTAACTTGAGTATTTTTCCGCCACAATGAGGACACTTTTCCAAGGTATGGAGTTTGGTGCTTGTTGGTTTTAGTGTGATGCGAGTTGCTCCTCTGTGACCTTGAGGGGCACCAAGTTTTTTACAGATTTTATCCTTGTTTCTTTTCTGGTTCAGCATCTGTTTTGAAGGAGGGGTATGCGGATTACAAAAAATATTCAAAAGACGAGACAGTTTTTCTACTACCTTCTGAAGGTCCGTATTTTCTTTTTTCAGTTGTTGAATATCCAATTCTTTTTCTTTCAACTGCTTCTGAAGTTTCTGTATTTTCTTATCTTGGGACAGTATGGTATTCATGGATCCAATCTTACCGCTCGTACTCTTTTGCCAGCCCAGTGTTTAGGAACATAAATTCTCGCACTGTTTCCTCCAGGTTCAGCTTTCTTTTCTACAACTTCATATCCTTCCATCTTTATTTGCATCGATTTATCTTTCATAGTAGTTACAATGTAACTACTATGTGTTTATAGTCTTTTTGGTATTGTAAAACTTACGTCAACAGAAATCAGTGAGAACCTAAGAAAAACCAGCTTTCCACGTACGTATGTTTTCTCTTAGGTTCTAGGGAGAACGCTCAGTGTGTAAGATGGGAGAAAATTAATATAAATATTTTTGTTGATACTGTTTAAACGTAGATTACGATGAAAGGATCTATGAAAATAAAAAAAGGATCTATTACAGTCGGAAACGATGAGTTTTGCCCAAGTTGTATGGATTGGCAAGAGTACGACGAAGCGGGAAAGTGTAAAAAATGTAAAAAACTTATAAAAAAAATGGATCATCATGATCAGAAGATTAGCGATGAGTTTGATTTCACTGATTTTTCAGGTGAACATGGGGAAGAGTAAGAAATCTTTTTTTTTGAAAAAATGAGTCGATGCGCATATTGATTAATTTTTTGATATGGATTACTGTTTTTTTTGTTAGGCGTATAAATCTATGAAGTTAATCATATACATTTATTTAATAAAGATGGTTAAGCTATAATATTAACTAATTAACTATTAAAATTAATATTTTAAATTATTGTTAGCATGTTTCATGATTACATTAACAAAAATATCAAATGCTAAATTATATCTATCATACTGCATTCAAAGACAAATAATGAAAGATAATATATAGCATACGATACACTTATAAATCATAAATACACATTACAAAATTGGATGGATGCACAACAGCCTATTCGAGCAGCGATTTATACAAGAGTATCTACTGAAGATCAAGCAAAAGAAGGATTCTCCCTTGATGCACAACTCGATAAACTAATATCTTACTGTAAAGCACGAGACTGGCAAATTGGTGGAGAATACGTTGATGATGGTTACTCTGGACGTTACATTAAACGACCTGCGTATTCCCGTATGATGGATGAAGCTGATAAATGGGATGTTCTTCTCGTTATAAAAATGGATCGTATCCACCGTAATTCTAAAAATTTCATGCTCATGATGGAGCACCTGAAACAACAAGGTAAAGAATTTGTTTCTATGACAGAATCACTTGACACCTCGACTGCGATGGGACGATTCGTCATGGATATCATACAACGCATTGCTCAATTGGAATCAGAGCAAATCGGTGAGCGTGTTTACATTGGTATGGAACAGAAAGCGAAAACAAATGGTGGCATGTTAGGTTTTAACATACCATATGGATATTTTTATTCCGATGGATTTTTATCTATCCACCGGGAAGAAGCAATAGTAGTTGAAAATATTTATTCTTGGTATAAAAAAGGTAAAAGTATGGGTGAAATTACAAAGATGCTTAATGATACAAAAGTTCCAACGAAAAAGAGGGGAGTTTGGGCGAAAAAGACCATTTCTACGATACTTAAGAATCCATTGTATTGTGGATACCTTCGTTGGCAGGAATATATATACAGAAGTGGCCATAATCCAATTGTTGATGTAGTTAATTTTAATGAAATTCAAGACATAATTGCTGATCGGGGAGGTCACCCATCAAAAAAATTGTAAAATAGATCATATATCGGTTACCTTCGGTAGACCGAAGGTAACCATCTCTATAACAATTTTTAAATAGGATATGTCTAATATATGGTATTATCATATATAAGAGCTGTTTTATATGTCTGAATACAAAGTTGCATTTTATATTAGGGTAAGTTCTGGAGAGCAGGCTAAGGGGTATAGTCTTGATGGACAAAAGACAATTTTAACTATGTGGACACAGGAAATGGGGTGGACGTGGGTAAAAACCTATTATGATGAAGTAAGTGCTAAAGATATTAACCGTGAGAAATTTCAGGAAATGATTTCAGATGCACATCAAGGTCTTTTTAATGGTATTTGTTTAGTAGATAGTGATAGGTTTAGTAGATCTACAAAAGATTTATTGAATGTGATGGATGATCTGGTTACGAAGAGAGTAAAATTACATATTTACAATCTTCGCCATATCGATATTTACAGCGATCAGGGACGATTTATTCTTACAAATTTTGCTGCATTCAGTGAATTTTTCAGAGGACAATTAGCCTCAAAGATCCGTGTCGGTGTTAAACAAAAGATGAAGAACGAATGGTTTGGACAAGCACCGTACGGGTACACGATCCTCTCTGATATCGTAGGTAATAGAAAAAGAAACACAAGACTTGTAGAAAATCCCGAAGAACAAACAATATTGACAGAGATGCATCAATTACGAGATGAAAGTAAGAGTTACACCGAAATCGCCAAATATCTGAATGAAAAAAGAATACCAACCAGACTTAAAAGAAATGGTGGTACCTGTAGTTGGTATCCAGGTACCGTGAGAAATATTCTTATACGACAACAGGTGGAACTCAATGAAACAAAAGAGAAAAAACCTTGAATTTCCTGTCGATGTAAAGAAAAAAGTACTAGAACGATCCGAAAATAGATGTGAACGATGTGGTATTGATTTTGATGAAGATTTTACAGGAGAATTTCATCATATTATCACTATTGTTTATGAAGGATATGGCCGTATTGAAAATTGTTCGTTGTTATGTTGTGATTGTCATCGTATTGCACCCAATGTGAAAGATACGAAAGATATCTTGATTTATAGGGCATATTTTTTACGTTTTGCCTCCTTTAAAGAGGCTGCCTGATATTATAGAGTAAATACGCGATTTGAATTACATAAAAAGATTGCTTTAGAGATTGCAAAGAATCAAAAGAAGGTATAAGATTTTACATTTTTCTTTTGTCGCGTATTTATCGTGATAAGATATAGCAGTCATTCTCCACTATGCTAGTATTTATCTGTCATAATAATACTATTTATGCTAGCTATTATCTTTCAATATTGTTTGATATTATTTAGCATAAAAATAATGATATATGTTAGCACGATAATTTTATTTAACATTAAAACATAACTAATTAATGTTATATCGATATAAGATTTACAAAATAACTATCAAAGCTAAATTTACTAATTTTTTTTATTATCGCTTGTTCACTATAATAACATTAATGATTTTAGACAGCAAGAGCCTCGTACGTATACCACGATTCCCGAAGCACTTTCAAGATGTCAAAATATAGAACAGGAATATCTCTATACAATTGTTTCGAGGTTGCATCTATCTTGTTACAATCTTTGATAATGACGTTATTTTGACGTGTGGTATTTGTGTAATTCTCAAGTTCATCTTTCAACTCATCCAAATACATTGACAACTGAGAAAGACGTGTGTTTGAATCGGTTAATTTACAAATAATTTCCTTTTGAATTTGAGTGATTGATTTTTCAATTGGAACATTTTTTAATACTAACATATGGGAGATTGAATCTAATTGTTCTACATAATCTGTAATATTTTCACTCCATGCAAAATCAAGATATTGCAAACATTCCCAAACAAGCCATTCTGATTTCCAAAATCCATCATACCCTATTTGATAAGCGAAATCATTGTTCATTTTCCCCGTATCTGTTAAATTGAAAAGCACTTTTTCAAGATAATTATATTTATCATTTAACTCACGATATGTTTGTGTTGTCTCTTTTATTTTGTTTTTGACATCAAGAAAAGTACTCGAGGAAAAATCCTCTATTACGAGATTAAGGCTGTCTTCCCCTGTTGTTTCAATATCTAAAATATTTTTTATTTTCAAAAAATCTATTTGATGTATCTGATGTGAGGTCACATAGAAAAGTGCATTATAAAGTACGCGCAATTCTTTTGCATCGCCTTCTTCTGGATGGTCGCAGAACGTCACAACTTTTCCTTTTTTACATTGGGATGAAGTCCAGATTGTTTTACCTTGAGTAAAATCTACCCAATGCTGAATCAGTGGTTCAGGCAGAGAATAAAACCGGGGAAAGAGGTAGGCATACCACGCTCGATCAGTAAGATCAACATCTTTTACAGTTGCCAACGATTCGGTTTGTTTTCCGTACCAGGTTACTACCGGTGCGCCGACAAGGGCAGACCCTTTTATGGTTCCATTGACACCGAACAATACTGGGCTGTCACTTTTTTCAATGGTGATGTTGATATCGGCTGGAAATGATTGTGACACGAGAAAATCACCTAGCCCAAGACATCCGATTGTAGGGAGTCTTGGAAGATAATGTGCTGGGAGAAACATGGGAAGAAATCGAAGTCCGCTACTTGCTGAAGCAGCTCCATAACAAGAACCCAGATATCCACCCCCGTTTACAATGAATTGTTTGATTTTATATAGTGAGAGGATGCGAGATGAAGTGTAGATACTGTTAGAAACATGATGGTTTAGGCTTCCACCACCCCATATAAATATATTAAAATCACGATTCGTTAATTGTGTTAAAATTTGTGCTTCATCAAGAAATACATTAGAAAGACAACCTGCTTTTGTTAAATCATCGAAATACCAGTTTTCGTGGCTGATCCCTTTTCCATAATAATATGCGATACGTGGCTCAGCAAGTTCATATCCATCCATCTTCTGGATTGGTTCGAGAATCATAAATATAGGTACTTGTGGCTTCCAATATTTTGTAAGTTCATGGGAAACATTGTAATCATAAATAAGACTGATCAGTTGTTTATCATAGCAATTGTCTCCAGTAAACGGGACAATGAACGTGCCTCTGGGAAACAGGCTTTTTTCTGGTGGTGCAGTTCGTTTTATCTCTTTGGAAAGTATTGTTAGATCTGTTGAGGACCAATAAACAGGGATATGTAAGCGGAGAAGATCATTGATGAGATTCATCACAGTATTCATCTGTTCTTTTTGTTCGTACTGATTCTCATAATCGTTTGTTTGCGGCATCGGGATAAAAAACCCGTAAGCAGAGGGTTGTGCAATATCTGTTGGAGAACTGGTTAAAATACTGGGGACAAATAGGCAACTCACTAGAAGTAATATACTACAAACTGAAAGAAGTTTATACTGTAGTGATTTTCTTTGAGACATTTAATATTATATTAATAACTATATTATATAACACTTGTTGTACATTTGTTCTTATTTTGTAGAACACTTTTAAACTTCTTGTAAGAGAAAAGCCCCAAGGCATCTCAATTTCTCATTATAAGAATCTGGGTACAGGAATCGTTCTGCGATAGTAATGCTGCTGAGTATCGAGTTTCCATCCTGTGGAGTGAAGCAGAATCCAACTACCTCGGTATCGTTGATCACATGGATCGTTGGGATGACAATAACGGTTTGATCCAGTATTCTTCCATAGTGTCCATGTTCTCGTCCGAAGGAAAAAACGGTATTTGATGAGGTTTTATGTGTTACGGCAACATAGGGGTTCTCAATGAACTTTTGAAGTGCCTCTTCTTTTGTCATTTTCTTGTCAAGTTTCACATCGTACCAGATACAGTGCATATACTGAGTGTTGATTTTTAATGAACTGGAAAATACATTGATATCAATCCCAAGGGTCTTGTACAGATGATACACATCGACAGCATGATGTGTCCCCATTTTTTCATCTTTATGTTTATCGACCTGTGGTGCGGGAACAAAACTTTTATCCTGACTGATGTCGTTTGCCCGTCGAATGCAGACGAATCTGCCTTCTTTCATATGGTTCTTTTTCTTTTCCATTCCAAGTGTTTTGATGATGACTGCTATGTTATGGGTGTTGCAGCTGACCACATGAATAAATTGATCCTTTGCAGTAATCGCTTCATCGTTTATTCCTGCGGCATACATTTTTCCAAAACCAAACTCAGAACCTTGTGCTAAAAACCCCTTTATTTTATTTTTATATTTATTGTAATATTTTTCTTTGTTCATGAGTCCGGTTCCTTTCGGGGTGCAATCAATAACTACAGAAGCGCGTCTGATCGCTTCTTCGGCATCATAGGTGGACTCTATCCCTAAATCCTGAAATTCCTTTGTTTTCTCTTCGGCAATAGCTAGATTTGCTCCTCTGTTGACCAAAGCTTTAATTTTTGGACGATCAATAAGATTTGGACTATGTTTATAAAAAGTGACTTCATCGATCCCTAAATCATCTCGTGCATCACACAGTAATCCAATTAATGGTTCGCCTATAGTTCCTGTGCCTACGACATGTACAATATTTCCGTCTGCCATAACACAATATCCCCCAGGGTAATCTGGTAATCAATAAGGACCATTTAATTCTTGCTGTTCTTCTCTTTTTTACGACAATCATTTTTGTTGAGATGGAGCGATAGACTTATCTTATGGTTTTAGATAGTATCCTCTTATGGATATCTTCACAATTATCGGGAGAGAATACGATTCAAATGTATATGTGATTACTGGAGAAAATCCGACGATTATCGATACGGGGACCGGGTTTCATAGTAAAGCAATCCAAACGGCGATAAAAACATACGTTGATCCGTTAAATATTAATCAGATTATATTAACCCATGAACACTTCGATCACGTTGGCGGCGCAAAAGATATTATGAATTTCACTAAAGGCCATGCAAAAATCGTTGCTCATGCGGCAGCAGCTGAAAAACTAAAAAGTGGAAAAAGTACGTTTGCAGAGATGCTCGGAAGTATAATGCCAGCACTCATTGTCGATATTTCGCTTTCTGGCAATGAGCATCTTCTCATCGGCGATGAAACCTTTCAGGTACTCGCTACCCCAGGGCACAGCCTCGGCAGCATTTGTTTATATAATCAAAAAAGAAAGATCCTTTTCTCTGGTGACACGGTGTTTGCAGATGGTGGCTTTGGACGTTATGATTTTCCTGGCGGCGATTTCTCAGCGCTTGTACAATCGCTCAAACAGCTTGCAGCATTTGATGTCTCAGATTTGTATCCTGGTCATGGCTCCGTTGTTGAAGGACGCGGAAAGGATCACATAAAAAATTCTTATCAAAATATTCAGTCGATGATATAAAATGCCGCATTTGAGAGATATTTTAAATGAACTAAAATGGAAACAAGGGTACACATTAGAAAATGTTGAAATAACTATTATCCATCGCGGGGCACCAAAAAACAGAAAAATAATCTCTGGAGCGGGCATCAAGGAGATCGGTAAATCCTTCTTGTATACAAATACAGCAACAATCCCGTATCATCGTATCAGTAAAATATCATACAACAACGAAATTGTTTATGAACGGTAAGAAAAGGAAATATCCTTATAAAGCCTGAAAAGATTCGTTTTCGTAAGCAAGGATTAAAAATTCCTCGCATAATGTGGGTTGGAAAATCATGAGTAGGCTTGAGGAAGTAACAGAACAGGTAAAGGCGTTAAAACAAGCGCGTGATATCTTAAAACAACAATATGCTGCGACAGATTTTCATAAGAAAAAAGAGCGGAATCCTCAAGAGGCTGTTCCATCATCTCCTCGTGACGAAGAGATCTACAAATTACTGACAGCGATTCAGCAGCTTGATCATTATGTGAAAAAACTGCAGGATGAACAGTTTGATTTAATGAAAAAAGAGGAATGAACAAAAGAAACCTTATTGTTTCTTTTTTGTTTTTTGTTCATGCATTTCATGGATGCGTTTTTCAAGGTTTGTTCTGAGTTCATCAGCGATTAATCTTTTGGTGAATGCATCTGCTTTTGCGGCGATAGAGATTTTCGCGGCGAACATTCGCGCGATTTTTCCTCGTTCATCTCGTGGGGCACGGTTGATAAGAGGATGTTGAAAGATGACACCATGTTTAGGTGGTTTTCCTCCTTCTTTTTTAAAACGAAATAATGCTTTTTCTGCACCGAGTATTTGGACTGTTGATGCGGGAAACATAGCGAGGCGTTCGATGCCACCGGAGAGGGAAATCAATCGTGCACCAATGAGGGATCCCACAAGCATAGTTATGTTCGGAGCGAGGTGTTGCATATCTTTTTCAATCTGCTGTTCAAGATGATTCATTTCTTCTTTCACTGTTGAGAGCGTATGATGAACCGGTTGGATTTTTTCTTCAGGTGTTGGTATGAGGAGCCATCGTTCGAGTCGTTCAGAGAGAAGATTTGCTATCTGAATCAAGTCATCAAGTGCATCAGCCATCTGGATTATCTGCAGATCTTCCGCCTGAAGCTGGGTATCCATTTTTTCTTTCGCAAGCTTCATTGATAGTTGATGAAGCAGTTCTCTGGAGAAACCGTAGTCCTCTGGTTTCATATGAATTTGTATAAAAAAAGAGTTTTTAGAATCCCATGTCCCAATGTGTTGCAATCGTTTTTCCTGGACAGTTACTGTTGTGTTTTTGATAAGTTTTTTTTCTTCGGAAAGTATTTCGTTGTTCTGTATTTTCTGTATTCGGTTGAGTAGTTCTTTTTCTTCGCAGGGAAACAAGATTTTTTTTTGTATTCCTTGTTCGTCGCAGAGAAACGAACCAAACCATGTGGTGATCAGATACATCATTAGCGGTGGGAATAAAGAGAGGATATAATAAACATTGTTCTTTGTATCTTCCCCATATTTTAGGGATATTCCAATATATATGCAGATAAATATCCTGGTGAATATCGATGGGGATATCCGAAAAATCAGTTCTGTTATCTGGTTTTGTTTATGGAACCAGCATGTTTTTAAAAGGAAGGGGATATCTCACCAAAAATCATAATACCAATAAAACTGGGGATGAACATGATGAGTGAACCAGGGAAATATACCCGTCAGCCGATAGTAAGTGTGCTTGGTCATGTTGATCATGGGAAAACAAGTCTTTTGGATTTCATCAGAGGATCAACTGTTGCTGCGCGTGAGGCAGGGGCGATTACGCAGCATATCGGAGCAACAGAGATACCTATTGATGCAATTTATTCTATTTGCGGAAATCTTCTAAGTAGCAAGAAATTTACGGTCCCTGGATTATTGTTTATTGATACGCCGGGTCATCATGCGTTTACGACCCTTCGGTCACGTGGGGGTTCCCTTGCTGATCTTGCGGTTCTTGTCGTTGATATTAACGAAGGTTTTCGTCCGCAGACGTTTGAATCCTTGAATATTTTGAAACAATGTAAGACTCCGTTTGTGGTCGCAGTCAACAAAATCGATGCGATATCAGGTTGGCAGAAAAACGATGAACCTGGAAAAATCCGCATGGAACAGCAGCGTCCGATGACGAAGAATTTGTTTGATGAAAAGATGTATGATTTGATTGGTACTTTTTTTGATAACGGATTTCAAACGGATTTATATTACAATATTGCTGATTTTCGTAAAACCATTGCGTTGATTCCGCTTTCTGCGAAAACAGGAGAGGGTATTCCGGATCTTCTGATGGTACTCATTGGTCTTGCTCAGAGGTTTTTGGAGGAGAAACTAGCGTTTGAGAGCGGGCCTGCAAAAGGAACAATCCTTGAGGTAAAAGAAGATGTGGGGCTGGGGACCACTGTTGATGCGATTATTTATAATGGTATCATCCGCAAGGGTGATTCGATTGTGATTGGAACACGTAATGAGCCGTTGGTCACAATCATTAAGGCTTTGTTGAAACCTAAACCCATGGATGAAATACGTGATCCACGGGAGCGTTTTGACCGTGTTCGAGAGGTTCATGCTGCCAGTGGAATTAAGATATCTGCACCAAATCTTGAACAAGTGGTTCCTGGTGCGCCGTTGCGTGTGGTTGCTGATGGGAATCTTGAGGAACTCAAAACAGATATCCGGAATCAGCTGAAAATCAATTTTGATCTTGATGCGGCTGGTGTGATCGTAAAAGCAGATACGATTGGTTCTCTTGAGGCGTTGTTGAAGGAATCACGGGATAAAGGGATATCGATTCGAAAAGCAGAGATTGGTAGTGTCTCAAAGCGTGATATCATGGAGGCAAGTGCTAGTACGAATCCATTGGAAAAAGTTATTTTTGCGTTCACGGTGAAGATACTTCCTGAAGCAAAAGAAGAACTTGCGAATACCGATGTTGCGTTGTTTAATGAGGACGTTATTTATACGATTCTTGATAAGTATGATGCTTGGTGTGTGAAAAAAAAGGCGGAGCTTGAGAAACAACGCAGGGAGGACTATGTTCATCCTGGGATGATCAGGTTTTTACCAGAGTATGTGTTCCGTGTGAGCCATCCTGCGGTGATTGGTGTGCGGGTGTTGAATGGGCGGATTAAAATCGGGATGCATCTGATGCGTGATGATGGCCATGCGGTTGGCTCAATAAAAGGGATTCAATCTGATAATAAATCAGTTGATGAGGCGATTCAAGGTCAAGAGGTTGCTATCTCAATTGATGGGGTTACTGTTGGTCGGCAGATTAAAGGCGATGATATTTTGTTTACGGATATCCCTGAGAGTGATGCGAAAAAACTCAATGAAATGAATACGCTTAGTTCTGATGAAAAGGATCTTTTAAATAAGATTATGGTGATTAAACGAAAAATAAATAAGTTTTGGGGAATGTAGCAAAAAAAAGAACATTTATTTTTTAAAAAGAAAATAAAAAGAAGAAAAGAGGTGTTTTAGACGTCTTTTCCGATATCCCAGATTGCTTTTATCGCTAAGAGACCAACTGCTGGAGCAATAAAGATCGCTAGGCTCATTGATACCCCTGCAAGAAGCGATCCGATGTAGTAGGGAATCATCATGTAGATTTGACTAAACACTGCATACATGACAAGCAATGCAATTCCGGCTGTCAGAAATCCTGGTATTTCTTCTTTCGTGATTGTTCCTTTTCCGAGAATTGCTAAAAGTCCGACGATAACACCAAGGATCACAAGAACCCATGCGATGATACCACCCGTGTTGTTTGTTAAAGCAAACAACGTATCGTTTGCTGCGGTTTCAAGTGTATACGCTTGCCAAATACCGACAAACAATGCTATTACAGTTCCCAGTAGGAACGCGTATATACCAATCTTGCCTATTATTTTGTCATTCATAATCTTTTTCTCCTCCGTTTTTTTTATTTATTGTATTATTGGCCCCTAAAATATCTGCTTCTTTATAAACATTACTTTTTTTCCATCAGGAAGCGATATCTTAGAAAATATCGATGTTACTCTGTTAACCAGGTTTCATCGATCTTTGTATACTTCGATATTTCTTCTGGTTTGAACCAGAGGTTGATTTCGAATTCCGCGGTTTCTTTTCCATCAGATCCATGGATTATGTTTCTACCGATAAATTGACCGAAATCTCCACGAATCGTCCCTAGTTGTGCCTCTTGTGGATTTGTTTTTCCCATCATTCCACGGACCATCTCAATGGCGTTGATTCCTTCCAATACCATTGCAACAACGGGGGATGAGGTGATATATTTCACGGTCGGCTCAAAAAAAGGTTTTCCTCTGTGGACTCCATAGTGTTTCTCGGCAAGTTTTTTGTCGACAGAAACCATTTTCATTCCTATGATCTTTATTCCTTTTCGTTCGAATCTGCTGATAATGTCACCGATGAATCCTCGTTGTACCCCATCTGGTTTTATCATTACAAACGTTCGTTCTTTTTGCATACGAAATTTCACCTTTTATTCTATGAGATGATGATATCTCCCTTGTTTATAGAATTAACTGCTTTTATACGGTAAGTGATTGACTGACGAGATATAAAACAAAACTTGTGACATTGAACAGGATATGTGCAATGATTACCGTAGTAAGATTTCGTGTTTTCACGACAAGATACGCAAAAACAATTCCTACGATGGCGGTCATTAAAGCAGGATACACTTTTCCATATGAGAGATGAGCAAGACCAAATAGTATTGCTGTTATAATAATCGCTACTTTTGCTCCTGCGAGATTCTGTATTTTTTCTAATAGGAATCCACGGAAGAATATCTCTTCAGCGATGGGTTGGATCGTTAACAATACAAACATTGCGGGAAGGGAGAAAAACTGTTCTAAATCGGTGATGTTGCTTGATTCGCTCAGATTAAATCCAAGCTGGACAAGTACAAGGTCAACGAAAAAAATAATTGCAAAACAAATAACAACGGTTCCGACACCATGGAGAATCGCTTTATCCCATTGTTTTTTATGAATGTTTAGATGGGCAAAGATGACTCTAAGGGAATATTTGTTCACAAGAGTGTACCAGAGAAGGGGAACTATCACCATTGATCCTGCGACTATGAGGAACTGCATGAGAAGGAGGATGATTTCAAAAAACATTTTTGCTGTTGCAGAGAGATCAGAAAGATAATCAGTTGAAGTGGCTGTGGGGAGCAGGAAGAATGATACGATTGGCAGAACAATAAGAACCCCAAGCGATAGAATAAGTGCAAAGAGTGAAAAAAGATGTGAAGGTTTTTTCCAATTGAAATCCATGGCATGGGGGAAACACGTATTGTTTCATAAACGTTTTTAATGCATCTGTTTAGACTGAATTGATGAGGGTTTCTTTTGTTTTTTTCTTCTAGAAACAATCATGCTGATTTTACAGTAAACTACTAAAAGAGAGAAGATATTTCCCGCCCTGCATCTGCGGATGTGATCTAGTGGTTATGATTGAGGCCCTCCAAGCCTCTTGCCCGGGTTCGAATCCCGGCGTCCGCATCCAAGAATTCTTTATCTTGGTGGTATGCAGGGGTAGCCAAGCTTGGCCAACGGCGCAGGACTTAAGATCATAAAAAAGTGAAAAGGTTCGTTGATGAGACATCCTGTCTCGAAGGAGTCCGAGGGTTCAAATCCCTTCTCCTGCATTTTTTTAATAATTAACGGGATGGGAAAAATATAAAATCTGTCCTCCGATTTCTTAACAGATGTTAAAAAAAAGTCTTGTAGGATTGACATTGAAAAAATTCGTCTTATCTATTATTATAAGTGCTATAATAGGATCATTAATATTGAGTAGTTTTTTCTTAATTCTTCCAAATACAAATTTTTCACTTTTTCAATTAAATCAAAATCTTTTATCGATATTACTGTTTTTAGTGATTCCAATTGGAACGGGAATATTATGTGGTGCGCTATCAGTATACATAGCAAAAAGTAGCGAACTTAAACATATAATAAAAATTACTTTTATAACCGGATTATTTATCTTGTTCTTTTATTGTATAGCAAACATTTTACCAAATATATCGTATATATTATCAGCTCCCCAACATTATGCTTGGTCTGGTTTCCTGGGTATTCTTGGAGATATCCTTTTTCTTGTGATAGTTATTCTTGTATTTTGGACATTACAAATCTTAATAGGCACTATTCTGGGGGGATTAATGATATACCTTATTAAAAAGAATGAGAAATTAAAAGAATAAACCATTTGGTCAATCAGATAATGCCATCTTTTACCGATAAATTGGTGTTCAAATCCTTTCCCCAGCACTAATTTATTATATATTGGATAAAAGAACTGTCAGATCGATATCCGCATCTTTAATCAGACAGGATATTGATTCTATTTTCGATAATCTTTGCATAATTAAGTGTTAGTTCAACATAGTTAATATTCGAATTCATTTGCCCCTCAAGTAAAAGACTAACGGTAATGTTTTCAATTATGAAATAAATAATCGACCAAGTAGCATTTTGATATCCGTAATATTCTCCCATGTTTCCTTGAAATAATTCATATATTGATTGATTACCAACTTGTGGAACATCTTGGGGCGTAGTTCTATTTAACGAAGCATTCAAGGATTTAATCATATTTTCCGATAGATTAAGCATGACTACTTCTGCATCATTTGAAGTAGAAAATCTAAATATATTGAGAGCTATCGCTGGATAAACCGTATTTATTTCGGTTTCATTAAAAACAAAAGTCGTAAAATAAAATTCTGAAGGTTTTATACCTGTAATTGTCTCTTGGTGTGAATAGTCTGAATAATTTGATACCTCGCTCCACTTGATATACCCTGAAGGTAAGTCATCTACCTTCAGACTCAGAGAATTTAGAGAATAAACCGCTGTCTCTTTTTTTTCGGAACAACCACTAAAAATGATAATCAATAAAAAAATAACAATTATTAAACTTAATAGCTTACTTTTCATTTGAATCTCCTCACTTTCGAATCAACGAGATATTCTTAACCTTATCTTTTTTTATAGGATATAAAGATAGCAGAAGAAAATTGAAAATTTTCACCGGTAAACTGGGGTTCAAATCCCTTCTCCTGCATTTTTTTTACCATTAGTTCTTACTGGCCTTTTTCCTCTTATTGTATCTATTTTGATAAAAGCCAAAACAACCCAACATGACGAAGTAACTGATTACGAGGACATATCCATAGAATTTGGATATGATGTACCCGTACCAATTCAAGGCTATACTCCCAATTTGAAGGAGTATAAGGTATACTATTAAACCAATAGGCCAACGATTGGGGTGATGTTGAGGTTTCTTTTTAGTAATTAAACGATACCAGAGGTCATAGACCAGATAGATGA
>JAPKYE010000065.1 GCA_026394495.1 Methanobacteriota archaeon
CCTCACGACTCGCATGGCTTAGTCGAATCCCAATAGCAGTGGCCTCCGGCAGGATCAACCGGAATCTGGCACACTAAAATCTTATATTATTAGAATTGGCAGGTGAATCAAAATTCACCAACACACGTCGATCGTCAGATCCAAGAGTGCGCAAGTATTCTCTAAGGACACTTGATTTTCTTGAACCTCCACATTAATATTATTGTGTCCCGTGACTGAAATGACCTATTCATCGATAGAGCAATGACGCCCTCTTATAGGTCGACCGGAAAGGTCCGGGACGTAATTATTTTTGAGGTAAGGAATCCGTATATGGTTGTTCTATATAAATGTTATACATATAATTTATGTCACTAAAAAGAATGTTAACAATCAGCAAGATTGTCATTGTTTTTTGATAGATTGTTTTAAAATGGACTGAGCGGGATTTGAACCCGCGGCCTCCGCCTTGCGAAGGCGGCGATCTTCCGCTGATCTATCAGCCCATAAAAAAGGTAAAGAAAGAAAGGATATTTGATTGTTTCGCTCTTTTTTATTTGCACGTAACAAGTGGCCTGTTTTTTGCTTTTTTTAATGCTTCGACAACTACGAGTTTTTCACCCATCATGAATTTTTCAAGCGCTCCACCACCCGTGCTGACATGAGAGAATTTTTTGTTGAGTTTGAGTTGTTCAAGAGCAGCGACTGTGTGTCCACCACCAGCAATAGAAAATGTTTTTGACTGGGCGATAAATGAAAATATCTCTTCAGTTCCTTTTTTGAACAAGGGGTTTTCAAATACACCGCAGGGCCCTGAAACAAACACGGTTTTTGCAGTTTTCAGCACATTCTTAAACTCAGATATTGTTTTTCCACCGATATCAAAAAGGTTCTTGTCTGTTGGTAAATCGTTGAGGGTGATTTCTTTTCGTTTTCCATTTTCTTCAATCGCAAAATCAACAGGGAGGTGAATCTGGTCTTTGAATTTGTTGTACACGGTTGTGATCTCTTGGAAAATTTTCGGTGTTCCGTCTTCACCGAAAGATTGCTCATTTTTTTCCCCAAGATTCACACCTTTTGCTTTGAGAAATGCATTTGCAGTAAGACCTGTGAGAAGAACCTGATCAGCTATTTTATTTGCAAGAAGGTGATCAATGGTAACAATGACATCAGCAAACTTTGCACCACCGAAAAGAAACACCGATGGTTTTTCCGGGTTGCTCACTGCTTTTTCAAGGGTGACAAGTTCTTTTTCTAATAGTCTCCCAGCATAGGATGGTAGCATCGCAGTGAAACCGGTAAGAGAACATTGTGCGCGATGTGCCGCAGCAAACGCATCGTTAACGTATATGTCCGCAAGCGGATACAATTGTTGAATGAGCTCGGATTTTGCATGTTCCTCTGGTGGTTTTTTTTCTGTTTCCCCAGCAAATTTTCTGACATTATCTAAGAAAATGATTTCACCAGGTTTTAGATTTTTAATTGCATTTTTTGCTTTTTCCCCATAAATGTCATCAACAAATTTCACGGGTTTCCCTAAAAGTTTTTGTAGCATTGCTGCATGTTTTTGCATCGATATGAAATCCCAGCTTCCTTGTTTTCCTTGGTGGGCAAGGATCACGATTTTTGCTTTTTTGTTCATGAGTTCTTGGATGGTTGGAAGCGCAAGTCTAATGCGAGTATCATCAAGAATGTCTAATGTTTTTTTATCAAGCGGCATGTTGAAATCAACACGGACTAAAACGGTTTTATTTTCTACATTTACATCATCTAACGTATTGTATGGTTTCATGTGAAAAACCTCCTCAATACACCTACATCGGGAATTGTTTATTTAAATCTATAGTTTTGTTGATATAGGTTGTTTCTTACAGCTGGCATTTATTTGAAACAATGAATAAAGATGAAGGAAAAAATATTAATATAACAATTTAAATATCATGATGTATAAAATTGGAGATATGGCCATGGTGGAAAGAAAAACTGTATGTATAATCGTATGTATTTTTTTATGTATGCCGATAATTTTTTCGGCACAAGCAGTAGAACCCATTTCTAAAAAGGATGAAGGTTTACGTTTGGTTGTCAGAACAGTGTTATTTGGCACACTACAAAGTTACTCACAAAATGGATCAAATCTGACTATGACTTCGAAAACAATATACGAAGTTATGATGCTTCGCAGTATTGGGACACAGATATTTATGCGAGGTTTTTATCCAACAGGTACAAACTTCTCACTCTCAACAGATTATTTAACATTCCATGGAATCATGACAAATCATCTAATTTTTGGACGATTTGTTACTCGAGTGAGTTTTCTCGCTGTTGTCACATACGACGTCTGTCTTCTTGTTGTGTAACACTATGCATAAAAGATAATATAAATTGAAAAGAAAGAAAAGAGTTGAACAGGACGCGTTAATGCCTTAGCGGTTCCACGGGAACTAATCGCTCGTTGAACATATAGTTGATGAGATCAACGATTCTGCAGGAGTACCCCCATTCGTTATCATACCAGGAGAATATCTTCACCATGTTTCCGTTTTCCCCAATGGTTTTTGTGCTTAACCCATCGATGATCGCTGAATGAGGATTGCCAACAATATCAATAGACACCAACGGCTCTTCAGTATATTCCATGATTCCTTTCATTGTTGTATCCGCTGCTTTTTTCAATGCGGCATTCACTTCAGCTGCGGTCACCTGTTTTTTTAACGTACAAGTGAAATCAGTGAGCGAACCGTCAGGTGTTGGAACACGTAATGCTACACCATCAATTTTTCCTTTCATAGCAGGGATAACAAGAGCAACTGCTTTTGCTGCGCCTGTTGTCGTGGGAATAATTGATACTGCTGCTGCACGTGCCCTGCGAAAATCTTTATGCGGGAAATCAAGGATACGCTGATCACCAGTATACGAATGTATTGTTGTCATAAATCCTTGTTCAACCCCAAATTCGTCGTTTAACACTTTCACAGGGGGGGCAAGACTATTTGTGGTACATGATGCCATCGAAATCACATGATGTTTGCTGGAATCATACATTTGATCATTTACACCAAGAACAAGAGTAATATCAGGTTCTTTTCCTGGCGCAGATATAATAACTTTTTTTGCCCCAGCTTCTAAATGTTTTGATGCGCCATCGTGTGAGCGGAAAAGACCGGTTGATTCGATCACGACATCGATATTCAAGTTTTCCCAGGGGAGTTTCGCAGGGTCAACTTGTGAGAAGAATTCAATGTGTTTCCCATTCACTTCGATTCCATTCGGTTGTGCAGTAACGTCTCCAGTGAATTTTCCATAGATTGAATCGTATTTGAGAAGATGCGCAAGAATCCCCGTGTTGCCAAGATCATTTACTGCAACAATCTCAAATGTTTTTCCATATTGCGAATGTTGTACTGATGCTCGAAATACATTTCTGCCTATTCGTCCAAAACCATTGATCGCTATGCGTATCATCCTCAAACCACCGTTCCTCCAAACAGTTGAATTCTATTTAAGCTTTCCGACAAGATTCACCGCGGATGCGTCAATAATTTCCACGTTGTAGCATTTTCCTATTTGAACAAGTTCTTTGAGAATCACTGGTTTGTAATTCTTTGTTCGTCCCATCATCGTATCGTTTTTTTCATTTCTTTGTGATGAGTACCAAACTTCATTTTCCTATGTGTTTTTTAGGAGACCACACATGAGATTATTAACGCTTTTATTAGCAGTCCATCTATATGTTTCTAGCTAAATATTCATGATAAGAATTACATGAAAACCAAAGTTATGTAAGCGCTTCTGTTACTCGGTTCAAGACAAACGGTTTCTCTAAGGTTGATAAAAAGTATCCTGCGCGTGGTCCGTTCTCCTGGCCAAGAAGGATTTTGTAGAGGGCAGCAAACGCGGTTTTCACGGGTACCTTCTGCTGCTCGGAGATTTGATAAATCGCTTTGTGGATATCTTCTGCTTCCCACAAAATATTAGGCAGTACCTCTTTGAATTGTGATAAAAACCTTTGTTGTTCCTCGCTGAGTAAAATGTTTGGAAAAATTTTTTGCATCTCGAATTTTACGTTTTCAGGTGCGAAATGACTAAGCCAGTATCGTGCATGATCAGCTCGTTGCATAAGACGATGTTCATCTTCTTTGGTGAGTTTTTTTGGAATCTGTTCTGTTCTGAGAAGAACTTCTTTGATGTCGGTCCAGGTTTTTCCAATTTGAACAAGAGTAACGAGATGCCGATACGGGACTTGATGAGGTAATGTTTTTGGGATGTTATACGGTTGAGAAAGCTCGTATGTTTTTTTCAGATCCTTCATACCTTTAGTTTGTTCCTCTTTTCCAAAGTATGTGCGTTCCTCGGTATCGTATTCATCCACGAGGTTTAACAATCCTAACCCGGAGTCAAAGACAAGGTGTTTTTGCGGTTGGTTGTTTGTAATCAAAAACCGAAGTACCTCAGGAGGAGTCATATGGAGCATTTCTTCTGCGCTTAACGCAGTCCCTTGGGAGCTATGCATCGCTCCTTTGTCTTTTAGCATAATGAATTCATAGACAAGTAATGCGGGATGAGGGTATTTGTAGATTTGTTCAACAATATGTGCTCCGGTGTCTCGTGCGCCGCCTACTGTTGCAAGATCCTTTCCGCAGGGTTCAAAGGTAACATTAAGCATCTTCCATCGTGCTGGCCAGTCGACACGCCATGGGAGTTTTCCGACCCCACCTTTGCGAATATCAATCGCCCCATGATGTCCGCATGTGCAATTGTATTCAATCATAGGATATTCATATAAGATTGGTGTTGTGGTGGATAGTTTTTTGCAGTTTTCACAGCAGACGTTAAACGGGAGCCAATTTTTCGGTATCTCGCGTTTTGAAATCGTTTCGAGTATGCGTCCTATGTTTTTTGTGTTTTCTAACGCAATTTGAATCGCTTCAGCGTATTCACCGTTTCTATACATCTCATTTGCGCGGTACACCTTTGGAGTAACACCGATTTCTTTTAATGCGTGTAAAAATGAGCTAAGAAAATGTTCCGCGTAGCTTTTATGACTGCCGCAGGGGCAGGGTATATCGCAGATAGGTCGTCCTACATGCGGTTCATATTGTTCTTTGGAAAGATAGGGATACACTCGTCGTAACGGATCAAAATCATCTGCGACGTAGATAAGTTCTGCGTCTCCGCCTTTTTCCACAAGGCATCGAAATACTGCATCTGTCGTTAAAATCTCTCGCATGTTGCCGATGTGAATCGGACCTGATGGCGTGATACCGGTCGCTAACACATGATTCTTTTGTTTCTGAAGTAATGTATCAGCAAAAACCTCTGCCCAGTGCATTAGAGAACCTTCGTAATATTGCAACCGGTGTTAAATGGCTCGTGCTCGAATTAATGATCGCAGTGGGACGCCATCAACATCATTTGTTGCAGTTTTATTGAGAATACACAAACAGAGGACAGGTGTTCCTTTCTCAGTTTTTGTTGCCTTAATTGCACTTTTGAATGTCTCCCCGCTTCCAACAACATCATCAACAAGGACAATGTTTTTCCCAGCAACCGTTGCATAGTTTGAGCAAAACGCACCTGATTTCTCATGGTGTGGTCTAAATAATGCTAGATCAATACCAAGGTTTTCTGCAATAAATGTCGCGTACGGTATTCCATTGATCGCAATACCAACAACCGCATCAACCGTGAAATCTTTTTTCTCTGATTCCTCAACGATGATGTCACTGAAAGCATCAGCAAGATATCCAATGCGCGATGCAGAGACTCCAACTGATCGCCAGCCGACTTTCACATCACCTTCAGGTTTTTTCTCTTTGCCTTTGTTCAGTAACCAAACCGCTGTTTCTTTTGAGACATTTAGTTCTTCGGCAATGTCATAGTCGGAAAAACCACTCTCTTTGTATTTTTGCGCCTTTTTTACGAGCGACTCTATTTCTTTCATTAAACTAACACCCTTAGGCTCTGTATATATCCTCATTATTTAGATGTTTGCTCGACAGATGCAAATGCCCTGAAAAAAGATATGATCTTTAGCAAATCTCAATCAAGAATATACACATTCAGCATTCAAAATGAAAAACAAAAAAAGGAAAGGTATTTTTAGGGATTTTCAGAGGATAGATTTGTCTCTTCAGTATCTATTTCAGGAAATGAGTATATACGACGCGCACGCAGTTTTCGGTACAACAATGGTATAGCAATACCAACTCCTATACCAACGATAAGTGCAGTGAGAACAACGTAGAAAAGAGGAATTTGTATTTCCTGGGTAACTGAGGCTTGTCCACCGGTGTCGCCATGATATCCAGTGGCAAGACTTTGATCAGGGTCTTTGATTGTAATTGTTGTTTGGTTAACCTCTGATTTTGCACCAATTTGGTCTTCAGCATAAACGGATATCACATATGTTCCCGCAGAGGACCATATATGTTCTGCAATAACTGTTATCATGCTGGAAAAGGATGGCGTCGTGGTTATGGGGGTCCCATCATCCCAATTTATCACATAGTGAATCATATCATCGATATCATCGGCAAGGGAAACTGCAGTAAGACTATATTCGTATGGGTTATCTGCTGGTGCCGTTGCGTGGATTTCTGGTTTACTTGGAGTTCTTTTTGTGTTGTTGATGATGGCATAGGTAGTATTGGTATCTGTGGATCCGCCTGCATCAGAAACGGTAATTGTTACTGTGTAGTTTGCCGGGACGGAGTAGCTGTGGTTCACAAGTTTTCCTGTTCCTTTTGTTCCATCACCGAAATTCCAGGTGTATGTCAAGGAGGTTCCATCTGGGTTATAACTGCGTGATCCATTAAACATGATAGACTGGTTGATATCTCCAATATAGGGGCCACCTGCATCTGCTGTTGGTGGTGTTGAGTCAACTACTGGGATCTTAGCGGTATCAGTTCCGGTTAATCCATGGTCATCAGTGACTGTTAATGTAATAGTATAGTAACCTATTTTAGAATATGTATGTTTCACCACAGATCCAGATCCTGTTTTTCCATCACCGAAATTCCAATTATAGGAAACAATTTCTCCATCGGTATCATAACTATCTATTCCGCTGAGCGTTGTCGGTTTTCCAGCCCAAACGAATAATTTATCAGATGTCAATATTTTTGCAACGGGTGGTGTATTTGTAGAAGGTAATCGTCCGCTCACCGGGTCTGATTTTTCGCCTTTGAAAATATCACCATCATTTTTTTCTACTGCACATACTGCATACGAATAGGTTCCTACGGAAACAGGGCCATCTAGGTAACTGTTCACCCCTGGCGAATTAATGTATTCATCGTTGCGATATATTTCATAATATTCAGCATTAGGTATTGTTGGGGTCCACGAAAGGCTTAGTTTAGTTCCATCTGCTGAAGCAATCACTGATAATCCAGTCACTTTCTGGGGATAAATTGTCACTTGAGCAGTATCAACTGCCGTCTTGTCGTTGCCGTTTACTTGAAGTTTTACTGTGTATTTTCCTACTGCATCGTACGTATGGGTGGTTGTTGGTATCGTCAGCCATCCAGTCTCATAGATTCCATCGTTTGTGAAATCCCAGCGGTACCCAACAATCGCATCTTCAGATCCTGTAGATACACTAGAAGAATCAGTGGTATCGGAAGAATCTACGGATATAGAATCTATAGATGCACTGCTATCGTCAGATGAGACAGTGGTTGATGAAATACTAACACTTTTTTGTTTTTCAATAATTGGTTGTATTTGATAGGATAAACCAATTGAAGAGGGATCAGAGGTACTACCATCGTTAGATGAAACATCAATAGATACAGTATCTTCGTCGTTTTGGTAATCACCTGGCAGACCGGACGTCATATAGCTGTGAGAACCATCGACGGTAATTGGGACATTTACAACACCATTATAGGGACCGTCTGCTTCAGCAACAGGAACATCAGTATCACTAGATAGCGATAAATCGTCTAGCGACATATCGTCTTTACTAACATGTGATGGTCCCACAGCAGCAGTCGTACCTATATTCATGGCTGATACCGATGTCAAAGGTAAAAAAGCTGAGAAAAACATCGTTGTCAATATCAGGACAGAAAAAACAGTTGTACTTCTACCCCGTATCTTCCAATAAAGCGGTTGTCTTGGTCGATGGCACTGGTGTTGCTTGACATATTTATCGTTATTCATCTTATTTTCCCCCAAATATAAATTTTTATATATTGTTTGTATATTTGATAGTATATAAATTTTTCTTTGTTCACCGTATGTATTGTTCTGACGTCTCCACCACACCTTCATACGCTCTACTTTGTTTCTTATGTTATTTAACCGATGTTGTACAGGTGTTGCCATTTTTTAAGATTAAAGGCAAGGTGTGATGTTCATATCCACATTATCACCAGATTACTCCAGTAACAAGATTGCCTTCAACTGTGTTTGACACACATTTATTTATAGATTAATATTATACAGCCATGGTATTTAAAAGTTGCGTCATCTTTTACGTAGGAAATAAAAAAAAACGAAGTAGACATTGTATAAACGAAATAAGACAACGATACTACTTCTTGATCAATTTTGAAAGATATACAGCATTATCAGAAAAACCCAGTTTTCGATAATATTCCTTTACACCGACACCACTCAAAACACATAATTTCTTTTTGTCAAAATCCTCAAAACAAATCTTTTCTGCTTCTTTCACAAGCTCTTTTCCATATCCTCTATGTTGGATTCCGCCCTTTGCTTTTTTTCCGATAGGAAGCTCTCGTCCTAGCACTTTTAACTCTCGAATCAACATACATGGTTCTTCATGAAGTTCAGATCGATGAGAATTCGTGATATCTCGAAGTCGTAAATACCCAATAAGTACATCCTGCTTTTTATCTTTTAAAGAAAGAAAAATCTCTGTACCACCACTCGCCTCGTAGTGTTCACGACAGAGACGGATCTGGTCATCAGCAAAATCAATATGTTTACTTAATGACTGATGACCAATCTCCCGACATCGGATACATCGACAGGTTTTCCTATGAATTTTAAGTTCTTGTTCTACAAGTTGTCGAAGATTTCCTTTTTTTACACCAGAACAAACATATGGGGCTGGGATATCGCGTTGAATCCGCTGGATACGAACCCAATTTGGTATATGTTCTTTTATCTTTGCAATCCGTTGCGTTGCCTGCTCAGTTAAAAGAGATTCATATGCTCCAGTTTTCCAAAGATCATAGAGTTCTGTTCCCTCGATAACAAGCGTCGGATAAATCTTAATCATATCTGGTTTGAATCGAGGGTCTTCAAAAATCACACGGAATGCTTCGACATCCCGTTGTTCATCACACCCGGGAAGACCCGGCATCATATGATAGCACACTTTGAAACCACTCTCTTTTGCAATACGAGTAGCATGGATTGAATCAACAACCGTATGTCCTCTTTTGATGGAATATAACACATCATCAAACACAGTTTGTACTCCTAATTCCACTCGGGTTGCGCCAAGATGAAGACAATGATCAACATGTTGGAGGCGAAACCAATCCGGACGTGTCTCTACCGTTAAACCAATGCATCGTGACCGTCCTGTTTCATTTTTTTTCTGAGCAGACTCTAATGTTCGCGAAGTGTTTCGATTGAGTGCATCGAAACATCGTTTCACAAACCAGTATTGATAGAGGTACGATCGTGCAGTGAAGGTTCCACCCATCAGAATAAGATCAACTTTATCCGTTGTATGACCGATAGCCTCTAATTGGTCTACTCTGTTTTTCACTTGAAGATACGGGTCGAAATTATTACAGACTGCACGCAACGCAGCTGGTTCGTATCCGGTATAACTCTGCGGTGTGTTGTTTTTTGGTCCACCTGGACAAGGAATGCAGCGTCCATGCGGGCAGGCTTCTGGTGACGTCATCGCAGCGACAATAGCAACCCCTGAGATCGTCCTCATCGGTTTTTTCCGAAGAATGTCAATGGAGGTTTGTCGGTCTTCATCTGAAATATCAAGAGGTAAACATGCTAAAATTTCGCTATCTGGAGGTACTTTATTCAAATTGTATTTTTTACATAATTGTATTTTTGCACGCTGCAGTTCTTCTTTTGTTCTGATTTTTCGGGAAAGCAGAAGCTCGATGATTTCGTTATGGAATGTCATGGAAATAATCCACTATTGAACAATGAGGTAAAAATGTTTGTGAAAATGTATCGTAATAAGAGTTCTTATGTTGAAAGAATTTTTTATACAGATAAATCTAAGTATTTTTAAAATGAATAGAAATAGAATAAAAGATGTCGCTTGATAAAGAAAAAGAGAGAGGAGGCGAAAGAAGGACAATCCATTCCTTGCACCCTTATGTTTTATGTTTTCGTCGCTAGTCGCTCTTCTTGTTTTTATACGGCTGGTGTCATTGTTCCATCAGGCGAGATATCATAGAAGAATCCGCCGATGTTTACTCTGTAGGCTATGTCGAAGGTGCTTGGGCCGATTTGGATATATTTTCCGCTGGTATAGCTGAGCCCATCAAAGAATTTCACTGGTGTTTTTGGGATGGAGATTTCCATGAGAGCGCCAGTTGAGTAGTCGATAGCTACTGCGGCTACTACTGGTAGGACGATGGTTGTGATGTGAGTGGTGGATATCCTCGGTGTTTCCATCGTGAATGTGACAATATAGTAGCGTCTTCCGTTTCCGTTAACCGTGATGACCTTCTCTGCTATCAATTGTGTGGGGATGGATTGGTCATCGGTCTCAGATGCAAGAGTTTGTATTGCATCTAGTGCTGTTTCCTTGACGGGATCGACTTTAACGATCCCTGTCTTTGTTCGCATTTGCTCAGGAGTTAGGAGTTGCGGTGAATTTGCGATATTGACGTTAATTGTTCCTTGTTCTGGTGGCTCAGTGATGGAAACATATTTGTCGTTGTAGGCGGGGTTGTCACCAGCGACGTTCATGGGTAGGAAGTAGGTTGTGGTGAATTCATCTGCGGTCTTGTAGGTGTTTTCTCCAAGTCCATTGCTGGACGGGTCGTTCACCCAGAGTCCGTAGATTGTTGCTGTTACTGGATATGTTGGATAGACGGCTTGGTCAGCATGTATGCCTCGAACTACCATCCAGTTACTGTAGTCTCCGTAGGCTGGTACTGCTACGGGGACGTGTGATGGATGGCCTGGTTTAAGTCCACCATAGGTTCCAATTTCGTAGTCGATCCAGAAGGCGATATCACCTAATGCTTCACCGACTGTAGCTCGGGCGTCTTTAACGAAGTGATATCCATATGCTGAGTAGGGCATTGGTCTGTTGTGTTCTAAATACCACCACATTCCATTGGTGTCTAGGTAGTTGGCGCTGGGGTTATAGTTGTGTGAGAGGGCTTCGTTGTAGATTGTGGTTTGGTTGTCGAATTTCATGGGTGGTGTTGTGAAGTTGGAGCTGTTCCACCAGATGTAGTTGAGCATCATTTGGAGGACTGCTGGTCCGCAGAGTTGTGAGTTTGTGTATGTACCATA
>JAPKYE010000079.1 GCA_026394495.1 Methanobacteriota archaeon
ATACTGATTCTACAGCCCCTTATCTCCTCTGGTCCTGGTATCCAGTGGTGAACGGTGTACATCCAAATAGGCCGCAAAACGGTTATGCATTTGTATGGAATGATGGATTGATAATTAGATTCTATAAAAGTTCAGATTTGAAATGGGAAGGCGGAGATCAATCTGATACTACATATTGGCTTGCAAAAGGTATTATGTCTGAAGCTAGTATAGGAGTACAGCAGGAGCAAATAGCAGTTGGATGGTGTGTGCTAAATAGACTTCATAACGAAAGTTTTGGAGAAACGATGGAAGCTGTGGTTAAAAATGGATTTGCATGGAATCAAGAACCAACACAACAAATAAAGAATTTGGCGAATGATCTCCTTGAAGGAATACAACCTGACCCAACAGACGGTGCATTGTATTTCTTCTCACCTCGGAGTATGCCAAAAGATGGAGAGAACACACAGGGTTACGATGTTGAAGGAAGAATCCATATCATACCTGGAACATCGTACAAAGTGTATTTCCCAAGTTGGGCAGAACCTACCAAAGAAATTGATGAAAATACCAAATCCTATCAGACGACTAGTGATATGGAGTGGACTGAGTTAAATGACATAAGAAACTGGTATTTTATGTTCTATCATCCATACTCATCACAGATTTCCTCGCATGTGGATGAACCTAATCAACGTCGTAACATAATGCTGACTGGCTTCTGGAATCCAACAGGTCAAATGATAGCGCAGTTTAGTACTGATCCTTCCTTAAATCCAGGTGGTTGGAAAGGTGAAAACTGGGAAAACCTTGGGTATACTATTTACTCTTATTTTCCAACATCAGGAACATATACTGGTGTGTTCCAAGTAGATTATCAGGCTACCTTGGAAGATTTCCAAAATATTACCGATAAAATTAAACCAGTTGCCATCATTAGTTTTGGTGCTGGTGACAAGGGTTATTCATGGACAATCGAACACAACGCAAGAAACCTCAACATATGGGAAGATGATGAAAAGGCACCAACTCAACCCACACCCTGCCCGCCAGATAGTAGTCAGAATGTTGGCTATGTACGTCATTCTACCCTTCCTGTCCAAGCGATTGAAAATGCTGTGAAAACTCAGACTTCTGTTGAAGCATGGGTTGATTGGGATGGTAACCCTGGAGCCTATTTATGTGAATATATGGCGTATCTAGGAATGCAGTATCAAGCACTCCATAACACTTCAAACGATCCTTACCAGTGTCTGGCCGCTGGATTTATTCATGTAAAACCCGACTTAAAACTTGAAGATGCTATGATGGCTACAAATGTTACAATTCGAGAAGTAGTAAAATATCTCCAAAATACTCCCTCAGATCACACTGGTAACAAACAACCTGGTTTTGAGATCATTATTATAATCGGTGCGATAGCGTTGGTTTTGTTTTGGAAACGAAAAAGGAGAGATGGAGATTAGCACAAAACATGAGTTAAGTTTTAGATGTATAAGATTTATAAAGAAAAAATTGTTACAAAACTACAAGGCGGAGGCAAAGGTTATGAAAAAACAATTAGTAATCATAGCAATAATTACCCTTTTTGTATGTGTTGGGTTGAGTGGATGTTCTAATAAAGGAATTGGATTAACAAATTCCTTACAATCCGATAGAGATAAACTTGTAGGAACATGGACAACAACAGAAGAGAGTCCTGAATATTTTAAATTGGTTTTCTTTTTTAATGGTACACTCACAGTTACCGCTAGGACTAATAGTTCAGGAACTTATGAAATTAAAGATGGCAAACTTACATTGGGAAATGTAACAGGTCAAATATATGATTATTCTTTTTCAAGTGATGGTAAAGAATTAACATTACAACAAATTGATAGCGATTTTGTTATAACTCTTACAAAGCAATAATGAGTGTCAATCGATTAGCACAAAAACATTGGTTAAGTTTTAGATGTATAGATTTTTAAAGAAGTAATTGTTACAAATCCATTGGTGGAGGTAAAGGATATGAAAAAACAATTAGTCATAATTGGCAAAATTAAAGCGATATTACTTTGTGTATTTTTATTATTCATGATTTTTAATAACACTATCGTCATGAAAGGAGCTGCTGCAGAAGATGAAGATATAGCAGATATCTCTGGAGTTTGGAGTGGGAATTGGTATACTGGGTCTGGGTCAAGTGGAACTAGCGAATATCATCTGACTCAGACGGACTCAAGTGTTACTGGTTACGAATTAGAAACATATTATTCTTGCAGTGCTAACTATTCTGTTTCTGGCAATGTTAATTTGGATGGTACTGTTATTTTTAGTAAGAATACAGCTAGTAGCTCCTGGTATTGTAGCTGGATTAGTCAAGTAACATGGACTGGAACGCTATCTGAAGGCAATACAAAAATTACCGGTGCCTACAGTGGCGAAGGAGGTTCTGGTACATTTACATTAACGAGTGAAAAAAATCAACCACCAATTGCACAGTTTACCTATTCTCCCTCTGACCCTATTGTTGATGTGATTATTCGGTTTGATGGATCAGCTTCAAGGGATAACAATAAACACGGTAGAATTGAATCATATGAATGGGATTTCGGCGACGGAACGAGTGCTTCTGAAAAAATTGCTACCCATGCATATAAAAGACCATTATTTTATATTGTTAATTTAACGGTTATCGATGATGAAGGTCTGAAGTCACATTACTTAAAATCAGTTCCCGTATATTTTAGTAATCCTACTATGGAAATTGCTAATTGTGATGAGCAAGACAGGATACAATTATATAAGGTTATAAAGCAAGTTCTTGACATAAAGGAAGCAAGAGAAAAATTATTGGGTGTCCAAGATCAAACTGTGCTGAATTCTTTGAATGTTCTCCTGGAACAGATTCATCCCGATAAAATGGATGCTGATGTACAAATAAAGGATATGGTAAAAGAGTTGTCTTTTGAAAATGAAGTGATTGTTGGAGGACTCTCCGCAGTAGGAAATCAAGGATTTATGTATATTGGTCTTATGTTAGGTAATCCTGTATTACGATTAATTGGAGCTGCTTTTCCTATTTTCGCGGATAAGGCTAAGCAACTCGGATTACGAATAGGTGAGCATATGGAAATTGGTGATATTGGAACCGCTTCCTTGAATTACCCGCCAGTGGGAAGAATGGATATCATCTGGTTAAGACCACCAAAAGATAGAGTACTGGTTACTTTTCAATTACAGAGACAAAATAAACAGGGAGCGATGGTAATATCTGTTGGAGATTGGAGAAATGATCTGATTATTGATTGGGGGTTAAACACTCTCACTACAATCCCTGTGGTCAATGCCTTTGATTACCCGCCGAAATACTTACTCTCAGATTCTAACGCCATTATTGATTATGTAGAAATAATCGGTTTGCACAGCCCCTGTGAAATAGCTGTGTATGATTCAATTGGGAGACTCACCGGAATTATAAACGGCACTATTACTACTGAAATACCAGGTACAGTATATGATCCAGAGAATGAGATGGTAGTGATTTATTCACCTGCCGATCAATATAATTATGAAGTTGTTGGTCTTGAACAAGGCACCTATAGTTTAAGGGTAGTCACTGTAAAAAATGGTGAATCTACCGATTTTATTGCAAATAATGTCTCAATCTCAAAAGATCAGAAACATCGATACAACATCAATTGGACATCTCTTGGTAAAGGTGAGAATGGTACTAATATTTTAATGGATACGAATGGAGATGGAAAATTTGAACAGAACATTACAACAAACGATATTTTCCAACCTACTACCGATAATGGTATTTCTACGACAGGTAAAAAAACACCTGGTTTTGAGATCATTATTATAATCGGTGCGATGGCGTTGGTCTTGTTTTGGAAACGAAAACGGTTTATGTAAAAATACTGTGTTTCTTCTGCAGACGTGTGAGGGCGAGCCAAAAAATATATACCCCAATGGTGTTACAAAGGTCTGGTGAGGCAAAAAATATGGTAGATGATAAATGTAGTAAATGTGGTGCTGAAATACCTATGGACTCCAAGTTTTGTTTGAGTTGTGGAGCGAAAGTCGGGAAAGAAATACGATCGGTAAGCGAACCGGTCCATCAAGTGTTTCAATCTCTGTTCTCAAAAAATCTGATCGTCGCAGCAATCCTGCTCGGTATCCTTTTCATATGGATTGGAGCCCTTATCTTACCGTTTAGCACGGATTTAACCAGTATCCGGGCCGCTCAAACCCTGAACTCCCTGGGATTCTTTATAGTCGGGGCATTTCTGATAGGCGGCGGAATCACGAACAACATCCTGGATAAATTCGTAAGGCTGGGTATGATTGTTATGGGCGTGTACATGATAACGTCGGTTCTTTCGCTCACGTCCCTGATTTCATCTTTCAGTTCTTTGATAAGAACCTATTAAAGTAAAGGGATGCTACGACTCTATCCTGCAACTCTAATCGCTAGTAACTTAGGGGATCTAGTTACATTTTTTTCTTTTTTTTCAGTTTTATAGAAGATTAGCAAAAAAGCATGGGTTAAGTTTTTAGATGTATAGGTTTTTAAAATAAAACTGTTGAGAGTTAAGGCTGAAAGCGATTCGAAGAAATTATTTTTTACTTTGTCTCAACAGATAAGATATACTGAAATGTGACGTCATTTACACGTTAAAATCCCAGTGCGGGCGTAATATTATTTAGCATGGTTAATATTAACTTGGCATATGCAACGTATCATAATAAAAAAAGATTCTAATAATCGTAACTACTTGATTTTTGTGATGTAATTATCGTTTTGATTTTTTCGAGTGATACATGTGAAATAACAATAGGTGAAGGTTTTTCAGAATTCGATTTGATTTCATCCACTTCTTTTACATTGATTTGAACTTGAGGACCAACCATTTTCTCATAAGCCTCTTTTATTCGGTCGATTATTAACTTTACCGATGGATCAATATCTCTGAGTTCATCATCAATTTCAAGTAAAATATCGATATCATCAATACTTTTTTGTATGATTTGAAATTGTTTTACTTTGTAAGTTTTCAATTGACTTAATACAATTGAAATAATTGAAAATGTTCCTGGAGTAAATAATCGACCATCTGGTAGAATAATACTAGAACTGATTCTCCCTTCGACACCGGTTATTAATTTTGGTGAACATATTCCGCATTTGCATTTATTATCTGGAGAAATTCTTACCCAATCATCCATGCCTGTGTATCTGATTATCGGTGTTCCTTTCCCAAATAATCTTGTTATTACAATATGTCCTCTCTGTCCCGAATCAACAATATCCTTATTATGATCGATAGTTTCTACATGGAAATAATCTTGATTGATGTGCCACGTTCTTTCTTTGCATTCAAAAGCAATATCGGCATTAGCTTCACAAGATGCATAAATATTAAACATTTTACATCCAAAACTATTTTCAACATATGATTGGGTGTATTTATCTAGATAATATCCACCAGATATGAGTATTTTTGGATTTAGGTTCTGTCCAAAACCTTTCCTTTTCAGGAAAGCCAAATGTTGAAATGTAGCTGGTAGTGATACTATTAAATCAGGATTAAAACTATCTAATTTTTTCATTATATTTAATATTGGATTGAATGCCGGTATTGAAAGATGGTTTTTTAGGGGTAAGATTGAACGGGCTTTATTTGTAAATACTTTTTCAATTGCATCTGGTGGTGCATTTGGATGATAATTCATAACATACGCAAATTTTGATGTTCTCCAATGTAAATTGAACGTTCTAAATACACGTATAGACGTTCCAATTGAGTCTGCCATGGTTTGAAAATCAGTATACATGTAAACAGGTTTACCAGTGGAACCACTTGTACTTACGACATATCCTTTATTAAAATTATAATTTTTTGGAACAATTTTATTTGGAAAATGTTTAACAATATCTTGTTTGGTGATAAAGGGGAGTTTAGTAACATCCTCAATTCTATTGATGTCGCTTGGATGGACACCGGCTTCTTTGTATTTTTCATGGTATAACGGGACAGTATAGGCATATTTTACTATCCTTTTTATCGCGTTATCTTTATGTTTCTTCATTCTTTCTGGAGTCATTTTTTTTAATCTTTCTGCATCAAAAATTAATTTTTTAATGAATGGTACTCCTATAATCGGATTTAGAAATGGATTCATTAGTTAATCAATAAAGATAATGATTGATAATTGTATATATCTTTTGCCCCATAATAAATAATTGATATTTTCATCATTTAAAAACTAAACAAATATCTTATTAATGGTCCATAATGTTTAATGTTAGTTGAAAAGTTATTTATATCCTATCAGAAATACTTCTTCATATTGATGATAATTTTCAAATAAATTTTCCAGCTGAAAAATTAAAGTCCTAGTATCAATAAATAAAGGTTGAATTAAAAATGAAAAAAATTTATATCTATTCTAAAAATGTATGTGAACGAAGAAAGTTAGATGCTCGGCGAATCGCAAATTATTTTACTATAAATGGTAACGAAATTGTATCTAATCCAAAAAATGCAGATATTATTATATTGAGTACTTGCGGTGCAACTGGTGAATGTACTGATTTATCTTTTAGCGCTTTGAAAAAATTGTCAAAATATTCAGCAGAAATAATTGTAACTGGTTGTGTACCTGCAACAGATAAAAAGAAGTTCGACGAGGTCTTTTCAGGCAAATCAATTATCGCTGAAGAACTTGATGAATTTGATAAATCATTTGCGGGTTTTAAAATAAAATTAAAGGATGTTGAAGATACAAATAGATCATGGATTACAGAAGACCAGGATTTAGCTTATCTGTTTAGTAAAATGATGTACAAATTTTCATTAACTAAAAAAGTTTATTTTTATTGTGTAAAAAAATTTTTAAGTTATATATTTGGTGATTGTTTTATAATACTTGAAAATAGCATGAGATATATCAAAAACGATTATTATTACATAACTACCTCATGGGGGTGTTCACAGAATTGTTCATATTGTGGCACAAAATTTGCAGTAGGCAAGTTTCACTCTAAACCAATAGATAAATGTGTTGAAGAATTTAAATCGGGGTTGAAAAAAGGATTTACTAAATTTGATATCGAAGGTGAAGATATTGGTGGTTACGGGATAGATATTGGAAAAACTTTCCCAGATCTACTTGATGAACTGACCAAAATAGAAGGAAAATATAATATCACCTTATCGACATTGAATCCTATCTGGTTTGTAAAATATAAAGACGAAATTCTTGACATATTATCGCGAGGAAAAATAAAATGTATTATTATTCCAATACAATCGGGGAATTCAAGGATTCTTACTCTTATGCGTCGTTATTCGAATATCGATAAAATGCGAAAGGCGATCATGCAAGTAAAAAGTTCCTATCCAGATATTGCTATAGGCACTCATAGTATCATTGGATTTCCAACAGAAACATTTAACGAATTCCGAGATACATTAGATTTTATTAAAGAAGTGAATTTTAATATGGGAATCATCAATTTAATGTCATTTAAAAGTGGAGCGGAAGCTGAAAAAATTTCACCCAGAATCTCAATAGAGGAAATTAATAGAAGGAAGAAATATGCAAAAAAATATCTTAGAAAGCTAGGATATAGGATATATCCAACAAAGAAGGCCTTAACATTTGGATAAATAGATTTGAGTATAAAAAATGATATTAAAATGTTAAATGCACTTAGTATTGACCTAGAATTTTGGAATTCTGGAGAACCTTATTCTGGATATCCTCAAAAAATAAAAGAAGATCAAATTGAAGAAGCACTGTATCCTCTTTTGAATTTATTAGATAAATATAATACACGTAGTACTTTTTTTATTTTAGGACAAGTTGCAGAAACACATCCATCTCTAATAAAAGAAATATATGATCTTGGTCATGAAATTTCATCTCATGGATATTCACATAAAAGATTGCATTTGTTTGAAAGGGAAAAATTTGAGGAAGATATTAAAGAATCTATCAAGATATTATATTCAATAACCCGAGAAAGACCCATTGGATATAGAGCTCCAAGTTTCTCAATAGATAATTCAACAAAGTGGGCTCTTAAAATACTCAAAAATAATGGATTTAAATACGATTCTAGTGTATTTCCGATAAAAACGCGGCTTTATGGCGAGCCAAATGTTCCCTTGGGGCCTTATAATCCTTCAATGGAAGATATTACAAAAATTGATCCAACAAACGAATTGATAGAATTTCCTTTAAGCGTATATAAATTTTTAAATAGAAATATTCCTATCTCTGGAGGTATTCATTTTCGAATAATCCCTTATCAATTATTGAGATATGCTATAAGAAAAATCAACCAGAAAAGACCGATTATTATGTATATTCACCCTTGGGAGACATATCCAAATACTCCACAAATTAATTTGCCATATAAGATGAGATTTGTTTCCTATTATGGAATTGATCATACCTTAAAAAAATTTGAGAAGCTTTTAAAGGAATTCAAATTCACAACAATTAAAGATGTACTTAAAGTAAAATAGGTAAATTAATAGGAATCATAATATACTTACTTGGTATTTGTTAAGTTCAGGAGATCCTCAGGAGATCAAAAAAGTATGAAAAACTTATCTTCCTGCACCATTTTCGAAACGTTAACAGGAGAAGCTAACGACTTGGTCATTTCAGACGTCTTTATAAGTCAACAGAAGAGCTTATTAACTCCTGAAGATCATATGGTAGAAATTATTGAGGAGAAGTTTAATAAAATTAATTTTGACAAAGGATATGATTTAGTCGGTATATCCTGTTTTACATGTAATGTTAAAAGAGGTTATGAAATCGCAGATAAATTTAGATGCCAAGGAATTCCAGTAGTTTTAGGTGGTTATCATCCTTCTGCATTGCCCCTTGAAGCGAAAACCCATGCTGACAGTGTTGTTATTGGTGAAGCGGAACTAGTTTGGCCACAATTATTAATAGACTTAGAGAATAAGACCCTTAAACCCTTCTATAAATCTAATAAGTACGTTGATCCAAAATTTATCCCTCCTGCAAAACGTATTAATCAAAGAAATCCTATTTTTGCATCAATACAAGCGTCACGTGGATGCCCTAACAGTTGCAAATTCTGTGCAATGCATAATATCGAAGGACCACAATTTCGTCCAAGATGTATAGACAGTATAATTGATGAAATTCGATCAATTAAATGTAAAAATCTATTTTTTGTTGATTCTTCATTAACTATAAATCCTCGTTTCTCAAAATCTCTTTTTAAGGAAATGATTGGATTAAATAAAAAATTTGAATGTTTTGGAAATATGAATGTCTTAACAAAAGATGATGAATTACTAGATCTTGCGAGTAAAGCTGGCTGTATTCGATGGTTGGTCGGCATAGAATCAATTTCTCAAGAGACAATTGACAGTATGAAAAAAGGAACAAATAAAGTAAAAGAATATGAGATTGCAATTCAAAAAATAAAAGATCATGGAATGTTAGTAACTGGATTGTTCATGTTTGGCTTTGATAACGATACACCGGACATATTTAATAGAACACTTCAGGCGATGAATGAATTGAATTTAGATTCTGCTTCATTTAGTATTGTCACTCCTTACCCTGGCACCCAACTTTTTAATGAGATGGAGGCAGAAGGAAGAATATTAACAAAAGATTGGGCAAAATATACTGAGGGAAATGTTGTATTTAAACCAAAAAACATGTCTGAAGAAGAACTGTTACAAGGAATAAAAAAAGCAGCTATGAAATACTACTCATTTTCTTGCTCGCTAAGACGATGTTTAAGGAGTAAAAATCTTAGTTTTAACCTTATTTTAAAAAAAGTTAGTAGAAATTTTTTTTATACAAAACTGTTTTATAAAGAATTATTCAATTTGTAAAATTTTATGCAAATAAACTTAGATTTCCATGCAAAAATACAATTAATGACATACAATTTAAAACTATTTAGAAAATTTTACCAGAAAAGATACGATTAAACAAGGGCTTACAAACGAGATTCTAAAAGCAGGCTTTAAAGATGCTCAAAAAATTTCTAACTTTGAGGATGCTATGCAAGTTGTTATAGGAGAAAAATGAAATAAGCATAGAGACATTACAATAAAAGTTTAAGAATCTTCTAAAAGAGGATCTTATCGATGAAAGTAACAATGATTGCCCATTTACCTCCAATAAAAGCGATCAGTCCGTACTGCTTACATTTAACAAGGGAATTGGCTAAAAAAGTTGATTTAGAAATTATTGGATTTCAGCGATTACAACCTGAAGGTTTATATGATGGAGGTACAACAGAAAAAGGAACAGAATTTGAGGGGATAGAGAACGCAGATATTAAAAACATAATTTATTGGTATAACCCTTTGTCTTGGATAAAAGCAGGACTAAAAGCAGATGGTGATATTGTTCATATCCAACATTGGGCGCAATATTCGACTGTGATGTATTGTATTATTTTACCTGTTTTAAAATTGAAAAGAAAAACCATTGTTTTAACAATTCATAATATTACTCCACACACCAATAATAAATCGATAATTTTAATTGATAAAATATTGAATACATTCGTATTTCCATTTTCTCATCATTTTATTGTTCATAATCAAAGAAATAAGGAGAAATTAATGAAACTTTACCATATTGATGAAAAACGGATATCAATCATTACACATGGGGTTCTAAAACCAGAAAACGTTCGACATATTTCTAAAATTAACGCTAGAACTCAATTAAATATTCCAATGGATAAAAAGGTAATCCTATACTTTGGTTATATTTGGAGATATAAAGGATTGGATACCTTACTAGAATCCCTAACCCTCATAAAAAAATCGATACAAAATGTTTTATTACTCATAGTTGGAGAACCTGTTAAATTCCAGAATTTTTGGGTAAAATGTGAAAAAATAATTAGTGATCATAATCTTCGTGACTATGTGATAACGAAATTGGAATATATTCCCGAATCAGAAGTAGGACTATATTTTTCAGCTTCAGATCTTGTTGTTTTACCTTATAGGGAACCATTTGACACACATGGCGGTGTAGGTGCTTTATCATTGAGTTATAAAAAACCTTTAGTTGTTACTGATATTGGTGGCTTACCGGAATATGTTAAAGATGAAAAGGTAATATCATCCCCCAATGATGCCAATGGGTTGGCAGATAATATTATTAAAGTTCTGAAGGATGAAAAATTACTTAAAAAGTTATCCAAAGACTCAGAGCAACTTAGTCATGAATTGGCTTGGGATGTTATTGCAGATAAAACCGTTGATTTATACAACAATCTTATTGCCGGAAGGAATAGGTCCTAAGAAACTCAACAGTATCTTTTATAATAGTTAAATTTTGTTTGTAAATATTAGAGTCAAATCCTAATACTCTATCCCAATATGATAGTCCAAAATAACACTCAAAAGTACAGTGTTCACAGAAATCATATTTTCCTGCATTTCTAAAAAGATCCCCCCATTTTGATGAATTATAGAGAGATAGCAGTTTTCCATTAATCTGAACCTTTTTGGTGGTTCTGAAGAAACAAGGAGTTGTTAAACAATTATCAGGGCTAATATCGATAGTGGAGCGACCAGACTTACATTTTGGATGATAAATATCGTTGCCGCCTTTGAAATAAAAATCCAAATATGGCAAATTCATTCTCACATAGGGTTTCCAAAAATATTTTTTTATTTTTAGAATATTCTCTCTGTTTAATGATTGATTTTCAAAATATGAAAAACAAGGATGAACTAAAACAGTTACTTTATTTTTTCTACAGAAATCGAATATTGTTGAAATATGGTCAACATTTTCATTGGTTACTGTAAGTGTCAAACAAATGTTTTGGTTGAGTGTTTTAGCAATTTGAATACTTTCAACTACTTTATCGTACCCATCGACTCCTCTGATTCGTTCATATTCTTCTCGTGAAGTTGTATCCAAGGAAAAATATATCCAATGTACCAATCCTCGCAGCTCTTCAGCCTGTTCAGGATACAAAATCCCATTTGTAGATAATTTCGTTATAAATCCCAGTTGTTTTGCATGGGATAAAATTCTTGGTAAATCATGATTTAGAAGTGGTTCTCCACCAGTAAAATCGATTATTTTAACCCCTATTTTTTTAAGATCATTTAGGTTTTTCTGGGCATCGGAAAATTTCGCATCTGAATAGCCATCGAACGCTGGCATCTTCCAAATATTGCAAAATTTGCATCTTGAATTACATTTATATGTTGTCCAATAGAGACAGTAGAACGGTTTCCTTGGAAGAGCTGCAAACATTTTTTTTCCATCTCAACAGATATATAAGTTAGGTTTAAATTTACTGGTAGATCGTATTATTCTAAAACCAGGGACATTTTGATCTGGCCTGAATCCTCATCTTTGCCTGCAATCTTAAAACCAGACTTCTGGTATATCCTAAAAGCCGCATCATTATTAGGATAGACCTTTAATATGACCTTTTTATATCCTAATTCTTTAGCTTTATTTATTGTCCATTGTGTCAGCATCTTCCCGTATCCTCTGTGTTCATATTCTGAACGAATGCAACAACCAAAACTTGGGATGGTATATTGAAATAATCTGAGGAACGAATATCCGATGATTTTTTTATCTGCGATTAACACAAAATAATGATCTTTTTTAGATGAGCATATATCTACTAACGTTTGTCTGTCAAATGGATGAGGGTGGAAAAAATGCTTTGCATTATTTGATAATGTATTCAATATTTCGTAGAGTTCATCGATATCTCGATTGGTAATTTCTCTGAAAATCAATGAGTTATTCAATTTTTTCATTTGAATACCTTATCATTATAGTACTCTTTTTTATGATCAATGAACATAGAAGCTTGTATTAGTTCTTTTATACCATCATCTAATGAATATTTTGTTTTGAATCCAAGATCGCGGATTTTCTGAAAAGATACTTTGTAATTTCTTTTATCGGGGTCGGTTCCAAACTGAGCAAATTTAAGATGAAAATCCACGTATTTTTTAATTGCAAGAGCGACATCTTTCTTTGTAAGACATAACTCCTCTGATCCAACATTATAAATTTCATGATTCATTTCATCAAAGTGATCTAAGGCAAAAAGAAAGCTTCTTACTATATCTCTTACATGTACAAATGACCGCCAATAGTCTTTTTCATAAATAATTAACTCCTTGTTTTTTACCGCTTTAATGACAAAATCATTGACAAGGAGATCTAATCTTGGTCGTAAAGAAAGACCAAACCCTGTTGAAAATCGGTATATGATAAAATCATCGCACTTTCGTATCTCTCGTTCCGCATCGATTTTTGTTTTACTATATTCAGTTGCAGGTTTCAATGGAGAATTTTCAGTGCATACCTCTGTTAAAGGTCCGTAGCAACTTCCGGTTGATGCAAAAACAATAGGTACTTTACAATATTTTACCAATTTCTTTGTTGCTAAATGATTAATTTCCTTCGCTAACTTTGGTTGAGCTTTACAGGCAGGGTAACCAACAAGAGCCGCAAGATGAATCACTAAATCAATATTTTTCAGAGCATTTTCAATATCTTTCGTATCTCGTATATCTCCATGGAAAAATTCAAAATTTGAATTTCCAAGATTAGGGAGAAGACCGTAGTAACCATATGTTAAGTTATCAAGAATCTTTACATCATGTTTTTTTAATAGCTCCGGAATCAAACAACTCCCAATATATCCTGCTCCCCCAGTAACTAATATATTAATGGTTTTCACTCCTTGAATTTATTAATTTTTTTGATGATGTAATCTTGTTCTGTTCTCGTTAAAGATTGATGGAGTGGTAAAGAAATAACCCTTTCAGATATTTTTTTTGCCATTGGAAAAACTTCTTTGCCATACTTTCTAAATAAAGGTTGTTCGTTTATCGGTAGGGGATACGTAATACGAGTATCAATTCCATTTTCATTGAGATGATGGTTTAAACGATCTCTATTCTTTGTTAATATCAAAAAGAAAAAATTAGAATTTATCGTATTTTCTAATTGCCGTGGATATTCAACATTCTTTAAATAATCCCTATAATAATCTACTTTTTTCCTTCTTTTTCTTAACGTCCCTTCAAATCTATTCATTTGTGAATTACCCATAGCAGCTAATAAATCAATCATCCGGTAATTGTTTCCAAGAAATTGATGATCGAATTTAGCGACATCGCCCTGATTTCTAATTGTTCGTGCTAGCATATTCATTTTTTTGTCATTGGTAAAAATCATTCCACCTTCTACGGTAGTAAGAATTTTTGCAGCATGAAAACTTGTTGTATTTATTAGTCCATGAGAACAACATTTTACATTATAATATTCTGATCCAAAAGATTGTGCACCATCAACAACCAGGGGAATATCGTATCGCTTTGCTATTTCGAGTAACTTGTTATAATTTGAAGCATTTCCGCCAAGATCAATATTCATAATCGCTTTAGTTTTGTCAGTAATCTTTTCTTCAATAAGTGAGGTGTCGATATTTAATGTGTCATCTATATCCACAAAAACAGGTGTTCCTTGATTATAAAGAACAGCATTTCCTGTCGCTATATATGTTAAAGCAGGAATTATTACTTCATCTCCATTTTTAATTCCTATACATTTTAGTGCAATATCAAGGGCTGCAGTTCCATTATTTACCGCAATGGAATATTTAATACGAAGATAAGAAGAAAGCCTCTCTTCAAATTTTTTAACTTCATTACCCATAGATAACCAATTAGATTTTATAACTCGTAGAAGCGCATTCTTGTCTTCTTTTTGAAAATTTGGTATCGCCCATGGAATTTGCACGAATTTCACCATTTTTTTTATTAGAAATAATCAAACTCGATTATTTAATAGTATATTCATTGATAATCATTTATTTATAGGATATTTTTAAGCTGCGATGACATCGCTACTTTTAAATTATATTTTAGACGAAGAATATCTTTATTTTTCAATGCTCTAAATACTTGGCCAAATACATATCTTGGATTAAAATAAAATCCTCTATATGCTTTTTTTAAGTATTTATCCACATCTTCAATTGGTAAGTTTCCAAGTCCTCGATTTGAATCAACCCGAACAACATATTCATTCTCTGATATTTTCCCTTTCTTAACTGCTTCATTCCAAAATTCAGAACCCATATCATAATAAAAAGGACGAATAACAGCGACATCCAGAGGTAAAGAACGCATAAACTTCATAGTATTTTCAAGATGTTTTTTTGTCTCTGTTGGTCCACCAAAAATAAAAGATGATGATAAAAAGAAGTTCATTTTTCTCCCTAAAGTTATGGCTTTTCTTATTTGCTCTAAAGTAACATTTTTATTATAATAATCAAGAACATCTTGATTCCCAGATTCGATACCAAAACTAATATAACTTACACCCGCTTTTTTCATTTTTTCATATAACGTTTTATTGGCTGTATCTACTCTTGCTCCAACTATCATAATATCAAGTTCTATCCCCGCTTTAATAAGAAAATCGAAAATTTTTAAGGATCTATTTTTATCTGCAAGAAAATTATCATCAACAATAGCTACCGATCTATATTTTTCATTTATTAGAAGTAATTCTTCTATAACGTTTTCTGCTGATCTCTGACGGAAACCATACTCTTGAATCACATTGCTATACCGTGAACAAAAACGACAACGATATGCACAACCTCGACTGGTAAGCATGGAAGTAAATTTTTTCTTTGCTGTATATCCATATGGAAAATTACCATAGTCGTACTTCTCAACCAAGTGTCGCGCAGGAAATGGCAATGAATCCATATTTTGAATTATCTTGAATGGTTTTCCAGATTTTATCCCATCGGAGTTACGATAAAAAATACCAGGAATCGCTGAAATTTGTTCTTTTCGTTCAAGAAATTTAATAATTTCTAAAATCACATGTTCTCCTTCGAGTTCAACAGCAATATCTGCTTTTGGGATATCTTTTAACGATCCTGCTTTAAGAAAAGTGCAATGTGGACCTCCTATAATCAAAGGTATCTTTGGATCAAATTCCTTAATAAAATTTGCTAACTCTGCTGATTTTTTATAAGTATTTGTATAAACACTCATTCCGACAGCATCAGATATTTTTAAATTTTTTTCTAAAAGTTCTTTTGTAACTTTCTCTGAGCCGAAATCAATAATTTCTACGCTATGACCATTTTCTTCTAAAACAGCTCCAATATTAAGTAAACCAAGAGGCGGAAAAATTGAAGTAATATTTGGTGGATGACCTAAAATACCAGGTTGTTCCCATTCTTCAGCGAGAGTTAGTAGAAGAAAATGCATTGAAGATATAACCTCCCATTTATTTATCCTCGTCTATTTCAGACAATAGATGACATAGTTCCTTATTTGTTAATCGTCTTCTTTCATTAAATGTACCGGTATTCTATCATAAGCCCAAACAGGTAATAATTCTCTAGTTCGAATCATTAAAACTTGTGTTAATGGGAATTGAATTATTTTCTTATTTCTTTCAAGTCCTTTAAGTATTATTTCAGCTGCTCGATGTGGTTTAATTGACCCGGGTCTATGATATTCTCCAATCATCGGAGTTTCTACTGAGCCGGGTTTAATAGTTATGAGGTCTATATTGTATTTTTGCTTTGCTTCAACTCTCAAACTCTCGATAAGCCAACTTAAAGCAGCTTTGCTCGATCCATAAGCATCAATACCTGGCGTTCCTCGTTTATCCGGTAAAGTAGAAATTGGCGCTATGATTCCTGATTTTTGAGCTCTCATATAAGGAAATAAATATTCCATAAAGTATATGTTACCAAAAAAATTTATTTTCATCGATTTCTCGATTATACTACTATCAAATTCATCAATTTTATTTGGAATTAGGACACCTGCTGCAAGAATCGCTAAATCAATTTTGCCATAAGTATCTATGGTAAATTGTACTGCTTGTTTTACTTCATTTTTAATTTCAACATTACATTTTCGATAGATACATGTAGATTTTGATTTGTTTATCATTGTTGTAATTTCTTTTAAAAGATCTTCTCTTCTTGAAAAAAGAGCTAATTTACATTCTTCAAGTGCGAAACGCTCAGCTAACGCCCGTCCTATTCCTCCTGTCGCTCCAGAAATTATTACTACTTTATCTTTAAATTTCATATAACTCCATAAAATGAATAATAATCGCGTTAATATGAGTATCCTTCATCAAATATTATTTAAGAGACATTTTTTAAAATATAGGACCTGATGATATTAAATCTAAGTATTTTATTATGTAATAAGTGAAAAAAAGAGAATCGTTCTTGATTCTTAAAAGTAAAATAGGAATTTACTATGAAACAAGTTATCATAATCGGAGTTGATGGTGCCACATCCAACCTGATGGATCCTTGGATGGAATCAGGAAAACTTCCAACTTTTGCACGAATGAATAAAAACGGTGCCTATGGAACACTTAAATCGACCATTCCACCTTTTAGTGCACCAGCATGGACAACTATTATTACGGGATGTAATCCTGGGAAACATGGAATTTACGATTTTTTCCGTACAGATAGTTTTTCTAAAAAACTAATAAATTCTAGAGAACGGAAAACTCCTGCACTATGGAATATACTTACTGAGATGAGAAAAAATTGCATCATTGTTAATGTTCCTGGGACATATCCACCTGAATCAATAAATGGCATTATGATTACGGGTCTTTTAACTCCTTCATCAAAATCAGATTTTACTTATCCAAAGAGTCTCAAGAAGGATCTTGTCGAAGGAAAAATCGGGAATTTTGAATTAGAATCATTTACCCAAGACGGAATCCCATTGCAATTAACAGCAAAACATGCGCCAGAAAAACTTGTACATCAACTCAATAATACGATGCGATCTCAGGGAAAAGTAACAATAAATCTTATGAAAAAAAATAAGTGGAATCTTTCAATGGTTGTATTTCGTGGTATTGATGAGGTTCAACATTATTTATGGAATCGAAGAGATCTCCTTCTTTCCTGTTATCAAACAGTGGATACTATTGTTGATGAGATGATAAATATTTTTCCAAATGCGACAATTATTATTGTATCGGATCATGGCTTTGATGGTGTGAATAAATATTTGTTTATAAATAATGTTTTGTATAATGCTGGTTATTTAAAGACAAAATCAGACCTCAATTATAGTTATGATTCTTTTTTCTTGAAGTTTTATCAGATTTTCAACAGATTTTTATTTTATACATTACCATTTCGTAAGATAATTCCAAAATCATTAATTTGGAAATTACTTCTTTTGAGTGATACTACAAGTAATATCGATTTTTCACAAACACAAGCGTTTCTTCATTCAATTAGTTCGCGAGGAATCAGAATAAATTTAAAAAAGAAATATTCACAAGGAATGGTTGATTCTAATGATTATGAAAAACTATTAAATGATCTGATTAGACTTTTCAAAGAAATAATCGATCCTGAAACAAATCAGCCAATTATTAAAGATGTTTATCGATCAGAAGATATTTATGGTCCAAATGCAGTTAATGATCCTCTGGATCTAATCTTAGATCTCGAAAAGGGTTATGGTATACAGGATTTATTGAAAATATCTGAAAAAACAAATCCGGTCGATAAAACCTTGAAAAATCAATTACCTTTTCTTTCAAATCCAGGATTCTATGATTGGTCAGGTGATCATTTCTCCGACGGAGTTGTTTTTCTTTATGGGAATGAGTTTAAGCACAATTTTTTTATCAATGCTTCAGCTGAAGATATTGTTCCAACGATATTAGCAGATTTAGATCTTCCAATTCCAAATCATATCGATGGCAAAGTAATCAAAGATGCATTTGTTAAAGGATTAAACATCAAAAAAATCAATCTTAATAGTAACTTTTTAAAGAAAAAGGAATTAACGTTATCGGAAAAAAAGAAAATAGAATCTTTAAAAAAATATGGTTAAATCATATGTAATGATGCCTAGGAAAGATATCACTTGTATCACTATTCTAGTTATTTTTAACTGGATAAATCGAACTTAAAGTTCGAATACAGCGAACAGCGCTATAGGAATTATTATTATAAACACGATTCGAAGAAATCACTTTTTACGTTATCTCAACAGATAAGACATACTGAAATGTGACGTCATTTACACGTTAAAATCCCAGTGCGGGCGTAACATTTTTTTTCAAATTAATTCGTATGTACTAGACAGACACGAAGAATAATTTGTGTTAGGGTGTTGGAGTCATTTTTGAGACATAGTTATAGGTGATAAAATGCGATAAGTATCGTCAGAATAATTATGAACAATGGACTCATACTATTTCCCTTTTGTTTACGTGCGAGGAATAATTTTATCAGAATTTTCAATAGGTTTCCGCCTTTAAGGTCGTTGTTCAAACTATTTGCTTTCTCTACAATCGTTTGTGCATTTGTTTTTACGGCATTGTACTCTACTGCTGAAATCGATGGTAGTATCGCTAGCATTATTATTGCGAATAGTGTTCCTATTACGATTTTTTTGTTCATGGTATCGCCTCTATCTTCTCCATTTTTTTTGAAATTATGATATATGGTATTTATACCTTATAATATTTAAATATTTGCATATTAATATATAAGTAAGGACTTTTTTATATAAAAAGAGATGGGTGATGAAGATTTTTTTATTCGTTTTTTTGATTGTTTTCTGTATTATGGTTCTGAGTGCGTTTTCTATCAATTAGTCGTACTGGTTCAAAAGGGTTTAGCCCTAAATCCTTTTTTAAATTCTCAAGTTCTTCCTCAAGTTTATAGACCTTTTCATGGAGCTGCGCTCTGAAATGAGCCTGTTTGTACGTCAACCCTTTTGTTTCCATCAACCCCAGTTCATATTTTTCATGTCCTTGAAGGATCTGATCTCTTCGGGCTGGGTTATTGTAGACGTCTTCCCGTATCCATATCTCATCTTTTGGTATTTTATAGCGAAGATGCTCTGGTAATTCATTTTGCGGCATCAACCCATGGAGCGCAATGTATTCGCCCATCACCGACTCTGGTTTCACCTTCACGATAAACGGCAGGGATGCTTTTCCGCGTCCATAGGGATCATAAGCTTTTTCTTCCCCTTCTGTTGTCGTCTCTAAATTTTTGTTTTCTTTCTGATGGTCTCTTCTACGAATCATCCATATGCCTTCGGTGTTAAATCCTTGTGATGTGTAAAAATGATGTGCAGTATTGTTGTATGCTACTCCCACCCCTATGAATTTAATGTTACTTTTGTGTAGTTCTTGGATGAGTGTGTCTAATAAACGTGTACCAGTGCCACTTTTTCGGTATTCAGATAGTATGCATAACTCGTCAACATATCCTATTTTTTCTATTGCGTAAATGTTTGCCTCATCTCGTTCTCCAATGTGTCCTGTTGCCATACCGATGATCTTTGTTTGATCTTCTGCAACAAAAAAAATTTGATCTGTGTCTTTCAAATAGTCTCTCTGGCGATTAATGATGTAGTCTCTGCATTGTTCTTTTGGTTTCAGGATGTCTAGTTCTCCGTTGTATTGTATGTGTTCTAGAGAGGATATCCAGTATAAATCAAAAAAGGCTTCAAGGTCTTTTTCTTCTCCTCGTCGAATGGTTATTGTTTCTTTTTGCATTTCTGATATGTTCCTTTTTTCAAAATTTAGGAACCGTTGTTTATTTAAAAATATATCTGGAAAAACAATGATTCTGATACTTTTTTAAAAAATGGTATGTATTTCGTTATGGAAAATTGTATTAAGTCAGATATGATTTCTTTATTCGTGGGTGTAAAAGTAATGGATAAACAAGAAAATAAACTGAAATGTAAGATTTGTGGTGCGCCGTATCTTTATCCAAACTATAAACACACTGAAAAAGGCGTTATTGCTGTGTGTCCAAGCTGCGGAAGAGAGAACTTTAATTGACCCTGTTATCAGAAACCTGTCTTTTTAATGAATTTACAGAGAAAAATGGTATAAAAAAGCATTCAATGGATAACTATTTAATGGAGAAGCAATTATAGTATCATTAAAAGAAATAGAAATAAGAGTTTCATTTTTTCATATTTTTTTGAAATCATGGAATTTTTGTTTTTTTCCTTTCGTAGATACATAAATGAAGGGTTGAATATCAAATGAATCGAAATCGAAGCAATCAGCGGAATAATCGGAACAGCGAAAAACCAAAAAATGTTAAGGTAACACGATGTAATGTACTTCATCGTCCTGTTTTTGAACATGAAGTGTGTCCCAAACATACGACAAAACCGAGTTCCCAGGTGGATACGCAAAAAAATTGTAAGAATTGCAGTTCCTCCTTTTAAGGAGAATCTGCAGGAATTTTTTATTTCTATTACATATTTTTAGACAACAATAGTCTGAGGAGGTGAACAGCAATGAAAGGAATTGTCAATTGGTACAATGAGCAAAAAGGTTATGGATTTGTTTGTGGTGAAGATGGTAACGACGTCTTTGTCTACAGAAAAGCCATAGATTTTTTAACGCTTTTAAACGCGGGTGATGCCGTGGAATATGATGTACAGAATGCTGAACAAGGGTTCAACGCGTTCAACGTCAAGAAATTATAAGTATATTCTTGTTATAGTTTTTTTTGTTTCTCGTCGTTTTTTTTTTTTTTTTTTTGAGTTATTTCCAATTTGTAAGGATGTTTTCCCGATTGAAGATCGCGCGTGCAAAGAAAAACAATCCAAGGTCGATACATCCATAAACTGCAGCAGCCAGAACAATCGTCAATGGTGAAAGAAGGATATATCCTGAGAGGACACCAAGCATGAGGACGACGACAGGCATGACGACAAATCCACCGATTTGTTGTGCTGCGCGGACATCGCTTACTTTTGATGAGACAATGACGCAGGCAAGAATACTCATGAAACAAGTGGTTGGTGCAAGGACTAGCATCGCAAGTATCCATGTTGGTGTATTGAGTGGTATGTAGCCGAACCGTGAGAGGAATATATAATCAAGGATGGAGACGCCAACGCAGAAGGAAAAAAGGGTTGCTGCCATCGTTGGGAGAAACGCGGAGAGGACTTTTCCTGTGAGGATTTCTCCATCGGTGGTTGGTGTCGCAAGTAATGGTTCGAGGCTTCTGTTGTTTTTTTCTCCGACGATACTGTATGTTGCTATGATTGTGGGAAGGGTTGCAGGAACGATGATGAATATCATGAGTACCATGTTGAGCATCAGTGGTAGTACAAGCTGAAGTTCTGATGGTTTTATTTTGGTAAATGTAAGACTTGAGTTGATGGAGACGATGTTTTGTCCATCAAGATTTTTGCCTTCTGATTCTGTAATAACCACGTTGTTGAGATATGTGTTGTTGAGGATGCTTTTTTGAATAGTCGCATCTGAGATTGTGGTATTTTCTATGATGCAGGAGACAACCGTAACATCGGTGAGTTGTGCGTTGATAAGGACTGCGTTGGTGATTACAATAGTGTTCACAGAGGTGTTTTCAATGGTGTGGTTCGTGCTTGGTTGTATAAAATCATCGCTCAGATAACCTGTGGCGATTAACTGGGGGATATCCCATACATCTGTTGTTGGGGTCATGTTGATCATGGGGACAAACATAACAAGGGGGAGTACTACGCCAAGCACAAGTGGCATCATGATTATTGAGCCGACGACGAGTTTCTGTTTCTTAAACTCGTCAAGGTCTTTTCTCATGACTATCCATGCGCGTGTCCATCGCATAATTATTGATCCTCCCCGATTAGTTTCAGATAGACATCTTCAAGCGAGTGTTCTTCCTCAGAGACAAATTGAACGTTTACACCATGGGCGAGAAGAAATGATAGGATCATTGGGTTTTGTTTCTCGGGGTTTTGTACACTAAGGATGAGCTGGTTTTTAGTAAGCTCCACAGCAGATACTCCTTTCAAAGATGCAAGCTCGTTTAAAAGCGTATTTGCGATATGATCAATCGTTATCCTGATTTTTCTGGTGAATAGCCCTCGTGCTAGTTCTTTTGGGTTCCCAATTTTAACCATTTTATTTTTCACGAGTGCAACAGAGTCACAGATTCGTTCTGCCTCTGAAAGATTATGGGTGTTGATAAGTATCGTATCTCCTCGTGCTTTCAGCTCAAGGATATATTCACGGACGGTTTTTGCAGCCTCTGGGTCTAGGCTTGCGGTGGGTTCATCAAGAAAAATATATTTGGGCTCATGGACGAATGATCGTGCGATCGCAATCTTCTGTTTCATGCCTTTGGAAAACCCTCCAACTGGTTCGTTTCTGCGTTCCCAGAGTCCAAGATCGGTCAATGTTTTTTTTATGGATTCCTCTCGTTTTGCTTTAGGAACATCATAAAACTGTGCGTAATAGTCAAGGTTTTTGTATGCCCCGAGTGTTTCATACAGGCCTGGGACTTCAGGGAGTAGGCCAATCATTTGTCGTATCTTCTGTGCATCATCTTTGTTGCCGATTTCAAGATCATCTATCCATGCGTTGCCTTTTGTTGGTTTAATTAAACAGCAGAGCATCCGCATGGTCGTTGTTTTTCCTGCGCCGTTAGGGCCAAGAAGACCAAAAATCTGACCATCGGGGATCTCGACTGTGAAATCTTCGATTGCTTTCACGGCACCAAAATATTTCGTGAGCCCTTTACTGACAATCATTGTTCCTACGCCATCTTTTTTTTTTTTTTTTATTTGTTTAGCTCGTAACAACTAGTTTCTTATAAATATAATGAACAAATTTTGCAAAACGTTAATGTACTCTTGTATCTTTTTTGGTAAATGACATCTATGAAAAAAAAATCACAGATTATTCTTCCTGCGCATAAAACAAAAATTGTCTGCACTATCGGTCCTGCTTCGCGTTCCCCTCAAGTATTAAAAAAAATGATTGCGAGTGGGATGACGGTTGCTCGGTTGAATTTTTCTCATGGGACTCTTGAGCAGCATCGTCGTGATATCCGGCAGATACGGCGTGTTGCATTGGGGATGAGTCGTCCGGTTAGCATCATGATTGATCTTCCTGGTTCGAAGATTCGCGTTGGTACCCTTCATATCGAACCAATTCTATTAATAAAAGGGGAGATGGTGACTCTTACCATTGGCGATAATCCATGTGATGGTCATCATATTCCAATTGATTACAAGCAACTGCCGGATAGTGTATCAAAAGGTAGTATAGTCTATCTAAATGATGGATTTATTACCTTAAGAGTCAACATAGTTGATTCAAATGGTGTGCAATGTCGAGTGGTCAGTGGAGGCCCTGTGTTTTCTCATAAGGGTGTGAATCTTCCTGGGGCGAAACTTTTTGTTGATTCTGTCACAGAAAAGGATCTTTTCTATGTTTCATTTGGTTTACGTGAGAACGTCCATATCTTTGGTGCATCGTTCATTAAAAATGCAGATGATGTCCGTATCGTAAAAGAATTCGCTGAAAAAAACGGTGAATATGTTCATGTGATCGCAAAAATTGAACGCGGTGAAGCTGTGAAAAACTTTGATGCAATTTTAAAGGTTGCAGATGGTATTATGATTGCTCGTGGAGATCTTGGGATGGAGATCCCTATTGAGGATGTCCCTGTGGTGCAGAAACAGTTGATTCGTCGGGCTAACCTTGCGGGACTTCCTGTGATTACCGCAACGCAGATGCTGGAGTCAATGACTGAGAATAGTCGTCCGACGCGTGCTGAGGTCACGGATGTTGCAAATGCTATCCTAGATGGGACTGATGCTGTGATGCTTTCTGAGGAGACAGCGATAGGAAAGTATGCACTTGAGGCTGTGCAGATGATGGGAAAGATTGCGACATCGATTGAACGTCGGCGTAACGGTGTTGATTTTCGTTGTAATCTTCGTGAGAGTTTCACTGATTCTTGCAGTGGAAAAAAATTATCTGTTGCTGATGTGATCTCATTAAATGTAGTTGAAGCAGCTGAAATTCTTGACGTTCGATATATATTAACAACGACGGAAAGTGGCAGTACCGCAAGGCGGATATCTCGATTTAAACCGGGTTGCTGGATTCTTTCTTTTAGTAAAAAAAAGGAGACTGTGGAGTTTCTTCCCTTGTCGTATGGTGTATATCCAATTTTTTTGAACAATCGGGGAAAGAGTTGGCATGATCCTATTCTTCGTTTCATGAAGACTTCCGGGCTGGTTACATCGAAGGATAAAGTGATTTTAACGCAACGTCGGTTTGCCCGACAAAAAGGAGGGACAGACTCCTTTGGTATTCTTACTGTTGGTCTTCATGAAAATCATTCCAATCCTGGGGAACCTTTAAAGATAATATAATTATGAAAATTGGTGTCTGTGGGATCGCCTGTGAGAAATGCCCGTGTATGACAATGAAGAAATGTCCAAATGGTGATAAGGGATGTATTTCAAAAGTGTGTTCGTCTGTGTTTTGGTTGCACCCAGTTTCCGTGTGAGACGATGAAATCAGGTTCGATTAATTATGGATGCTGTCAGTTTATCTCAGGAAAGATGTACTGCTCTTTTTTTTCGTTTGATCTGATTCTTTTTTTGAAATGTTATCGATACACTCATGAATGATGAATGCATTCTCTATATTGTGGGAGGAGTGATGTGTTGACGTCGACGATCGTTGATCCTTCAGCGGCAGATGCCAATGAATTCCTTGAGAAACACTACAAATCAAAAGCTGATAAACAGATGCTTCTTGTTCTTGGCGATTGTCTAGTGGATTATCAGGGTCGTGCGCGATCGCTTCTGGATTGGGGAGAACGACTCGTATTGATAAAGCAAGATGGGACAGTTATTGTTCATCAACCTGTGATGCGAGAGCCGGTGAACTGGCAGCCTGCGGGAAGTAACACTACGTTTCGTGTCCATGATAATCAGCTTATTGTTCGATCATGGCATAATAAGCCACCTGAGAAGATGGCAATTACGTTTCGTGGCCTCAAACTTGTTGCAACGTCGTCGTTGAAAGATCGAGCAAGTCTTGTCATTGCTGGGATGGAAGCAGATGTTGTGAATCAGATCATCTGTGAACCTGATATGCTTGAGGAAGGATTACGAATCAGTAAACGGGAAAAACCAGTGAAATCCGGAATGATTGATTTATTTGGGTATGATGTAGATCATACACCGGTTGTTATTGAGGTTAAACGTAGTATTGCAACTATTAGCGCGGTGCATCAGCTGCGGATGTACGTGAGTGATGTGAAAAAGGATGTGAAAGAGGCAAATGTCCGTGGGATTCTTTGTGCACCAAGGGTTCCTGATATGGTGAAGAATTTGTTGTCTGATTATGGTTTGGAATGGCGTGAGGTGGCACGTACTGTAGTGTTACCTGATGATCATCAAAAGACGTTATCGGAATTTCTAAAAGAGAAAAAAATGTGTACTATTGAATCTGTGGCATGAATTAAGAAGAAATAAATTTATAAGAGGATTGATTCTATAGAGTATTTGAGGAGAGTATGAGTGAGAAGCAGATTTTCATCATAGGAATTATATTTTTCGTTGTAATGGTATGCTTCAGTGGATGTACTAATAATCAACCATCAAACAACGAAGACCAGAATAAAAATGATGAAAAATCAGGGGATCAGTATTTATGGTCAACGATGACGCAGGGGCCGTATCATGATAAAATCTCGTTTGCGACAAGCACTGATTTGTTTAACTGGACTGATTCTCAACAAATGTTAGCAGAGCATGCTTCTGTACCTGGTGCTGTGGTGAAGACTGATGTGATTTATGTGTATTTTGTTGATGTTTCTGAGGACGGAAAACCTGAGCAGCTTGGATTGATTCGTTCAGAAAACAATGGAAGTAACTGGTCCGAAAAACAGATTGTGAGTTTTGAAGGTATTGGTGATAAAGTTCCCGTGGACCCGGCACCGTTCCTTCTTTCAGATGGACGGATTCGATTGTATTATTATGATATTAATGAATTTCGTGTTTCTTCTGGTCCAAGTGGAACAAATAAGATTTATTCTGCGGTTTCAACCGATGGTGTTCGTTTCATCCAAGAAGATGGCGTTCGATTTGAAAAACAAGGCATCTTTGACCCTGCTGTGATCAATGTGAATAACGTATGGCGGATGTATGTTGGTGATATAGAAAAAAACATGGTGATTTCAGCGGTATCTCAGGATGGATTGACGTTCACAGAGGAAGGTACTGCGTATCAAGGTGGTGCTGTACCGTTTGTGTTTTTCAAGGATAACATTTATTATTTGTATACCGCGGGAATCGACATATTGGTTTCATCTACTGGTTCAACCTTTTCAAAAACCATATATAGTTTCCGTTCGCAGCTAGGTCAAATAACTGCTGATCCCTCTGTGGTTTTGCTTGGTGATGGACGATATATGATGTTGTATAAAACAAAATAATTAAGGATTGGTATGGAAAAATCAAGGCTTGCGATCGTTGATACGGAGCGTTGCGTTGGATGTCAAAGCTGCATGTTTGCTTGTGCTCGTAGATTTGGTGATGGCGGGCTTGGGAAAACATGTATCGGCGTGAAATCTGCGGGTGGTCTTGAACGAGGATTTGTTGTAATCATCTGCAGAGCCTGCGATAATCCACCGTGTGCAAAGGTGTGTCCGACAAACGCTTTGTCTCTGCGGGAAAGCGGTGGTGTGAATCTAGATCTGAAGAAATGTATTTCGTGTCGTAATTGCGTTGATGCATGTATTATGAAAGCGGTTTTCTGGGATAATGAAAACAATAAACCGATGATCTGTGTTCATTGCGGGTATTGTGTTGGGTTTTGCCCTCATAATGTGTTAAAGATGGAGAAAAAATCAAGCGAGGTGATTCCAGTTGCTCCTCAATGATCCGCTGTCAAATATTTTGTTTGTTGATCTTTCAAAAAAAGAGTTCTGGGTGGAAAACCGTCGTGAACTCTTTGATAATTATCTTGGAGGCTCTGGTGTTGGTATTCAGCTTCTTAATGAAACATGTCCGCAAGGAGCAAAACCGTTGAGTCCTGAGAATCCGATTATTTTTACGGTTGGTCCGCTCACCGGGTTATATCCGCTGGCGTCAAAAACTGTAGCGATGTTCAAATCACCTCTTACGGGAAACCTTGGTGAAAGTCATTGTGGTGGACGTAGTGCTATTGCGATTAGGCTTGCGGGATACGGTGCTCTTGTCATCAAAGGAGCAAGTGATATTCCTTTGTATCTTGCAATTCATCAAGATAAAGTGTTTTTCCGTGATGCGACATCGCTTTGGGGTATGGGTAGTAATTTTACTGTAGGGCGAGTCATTCGAGAAATCGAGCCAGGGGATGGTTTTCGTACAATCATGAGGATTGGGCGTGCCGGAGAAAATCTTGTCTCGTATGCTTGTGTGATGACCGAGACATATCGTCATTTTGGTCGGTTGGGTCTTGGGGCGGTTTTTGGTAGTAAGAAGCTGAAGGGAATTGTCGTCTCTGGTAAACGTTCGTTGCCTGTTGGAGAAAAAAAAGAGTATAGGACGTCATATGATGAAATCTATAATGCTGCGGTGAGTTCTACAGCAATGAAAAAATATCATGATATTGGGACTGCGGAGAATGTTTCTCCTTTGAATGAGCTTGGTGGATTGCCAACAAAGAATCTTACTGAACAGCGGTTTCCTGAGGCATCAAAGATATCTGGTGAGGCGTTTGCAGAGCGGTATCTTGGTCGTCGTCTTGCATGTTCGCATTGTCCTGTGGGTTGTATTCATATTGCAGCTCTACGTGAATCCTATGAGGATGAAAAATACTTCTATAAAACATCGATGATTTCGTATGATTACGAACCGATTTTTGCGCTGGGAAGCATGCTTGGCATCAATGACCCTGAAGGTTTTCTACGACTGATGGATCAAGTAGAGATCCTTGGGTTAGATGCAATGAGTGCTGGGGTGATTCTGGCATGGGCGACCGAAGCACAGAATCATGGATTGATATCTGAGAAAGAGACAGAAGGAATTCGTCTTCAATGGGGTGATTACCATGCGTACATGCAGATGACGAAAAAAATCGTGGATCAGTCAAATCCTTTTTTTCATGCGTTGGCTCAGGGGATTAATCATGCTGCATCATTGTACGGTGGGAAGGAGTATGCTCTTGCTTTTGGGGGAAATGAGATGCCGGGGTATCATACGGGTCCAGGTGCATATATCGGTGTTCTGATTGGTGCCCGTCATAGTCATTTGGATAACGCAGGATATAGTGTTGATCAGAAAAACATTGGAAAACCTGTTATGTCTCCTGAAGTACTTGTTGATACTTTGATTGCTGAGGAAGAATGGCGGCAGATTCTTTCAAGTCTTGTCGTATGTTTTTTTGCTCGAGGTATTTACCCTCGTGATATCATTCTGAAAACACTGAATGTCGCTGGTTTTCCTATCAACTCTGAAGAGCTTACCCTTCTTGGGAAAACGATCTTACATGAAAAACTACGCTTTAAGATTCGAGAGGGATACACGCTTAATGTCGATAACATACCGCAAAGGATTTTTCAGACTCCTTCGTCATTAGGGCTCATAGATAAAGAATATATTCGAACAGCAGTTGAATATGCTCAGAAAAAATTGCTTGAAGCACCGGTATGATAATATTATTTTGTTGAGATGTAATGCGTGTTGATTTAGTTTGTTTTGAAAAAAAAGTTTATAGTTTTGTGAACGTGATGAAAAATTATTGTGAAATAATTCTGATTTGTTTTTAAGAATGTATTTAAATCTTTATTCTTTTACATTTAAACGATATTCATATGGAACACAAACTGTATCTTCGACTTTTGTCTTCATTATATATATCCACTTTTTTTATTCGTACGAGCTTTGGAATTATGATTGCGACCCTTCCGATATATCTTGGTATCACGAAGGATTACGTTGGGTATGGTCTTGTTGCTGCGGCATCACCTTTGTTTGAGATGGGGACCGTGTTTTTTATTGGGGCTATCGTGGATCGGTATGGGCGAAAGCAGATACTTCTTTTTGGGTTGTTGATTGCCGGGTTTTTTATGTTTCTGCTTTCTGTTACAAAAAATCTCTATGTTATCTTTGGTATTAATGCGGCTCATGGTATTGCTGCTGGTGCTATTCTTGTTGCTTCTCTTGCACTTCTTACGGATTATGCGCCTGCAGAGCGACGGGGACGTGAAATGGGGGCGTTTGACGCTTTCAATATGCTAGGGTGGGTCGTTGGGTATGCTGTTGGGGTGTTGTTCCTTGAGTTTTTCAAAGATGCATTGTGGTCAGCGTTTGTGGTTGCTGGTGTAATGGCAGTAGCCGGGTTTGTGTATTCGTATATCAATATCACGGAGCCGGAAAAAGGTAGTTATTTGTTTGAAAAAATTCACTTCAGAAGCATACTTGATGTGTTGAAACAACGGTCTATTATTCTGTTGACGTTGCCGTGGTTTATCGTATTTATGCTTATTGGGGCTGCTATGACGTTTCTTACAGTGTCAACTTCTCAGGGAATTATCATGATCAGCCCTGTTGTTCTGGCCACTGTTATTCTTGTCGGTGGACTTTTCCTTATCATAACTCAGATTATTTATGGCAGACTTTCTGATAAATATGGGCGTCTTCCGATTATGTTTGTTGGTACGATTGGTTTTGTTGGTCTGATGGCAATCATCGGGATAGGATATGTGTTTTCTCCAACAACTAGTGGTGAAGATATTAGGGGGAGTATTACTCGATTCTGGCCACTTCTTGGGTTATTTGGGTTTATGGCGCTCGCTTTTGGTCCGTCTGCGCTCTCGTCGCTTGCTGATGAGACTCATCAGAAAAAGAAGGGTGTGACGATGGCGGTGTATAGTGTGGTGATTAGTGCAGGGATGTTTGTGGGAATCCCTTTAATTGCCGCTATTTCTGATAATTATGGTGGATTTGGGGTACTTGTTTTCACGATTGGGTGTGCTATTGCGATGTTGTGTCTGATGATTGGACGATATGTTGATGTCAAGGGGAAGACAAGAGCTGTAATATCCTAGTTTTCTTCTGTTTTTCAAAGAAATGTTCCTTGGAGTTCGTGATTTCGGAATGTTTATTAGATGTTTATCTATCAAATAAAAGAAAATTATTGATGTTTAGGAATGTTTATGTTTGAGATATTACCACCACCGTTGATTTCGTTTCTTTTTGGGGGAATCCCTATCTCCGAGGTTCGAGGTTCAGCAATTTATTCTTTTAGTGTGAATGATCCTTTTCTAATGGTGTTTGGCATTGTGGGAAATATTGTTGCCTCTCTTGGTCTTTTATTGTTGTGGAATATACTCAAGATTGATCGTATTGGGAAACGGATCGTTGGAAAACGACTTGGGAAAATGATTGAACGGTTTCATAAGAATCATGAGCTTGGGGAAACAATTGGTCTTGTTGTGTTCATTGGTATCCCATTTCCATTGACCGGAGTGTATTCTGGTGTGTTAGTAGGCAAAATTCTTAAGGTTTCTGATAAAAAAATCATTTGTGCATGTATTTTTGGTGTTCTTGTCGCATCGTGTATCATGTTTTTTGCTTTGAGTGGTTTTGTTTCACTTTTTTCTTTTTTAACATAACTTGTTGGTAATGTTTTATACAGTTTAATATAGGTCGATATTGTTTCTGTTCGTACGATACGCTGTGAGGAGTGTGTTTTTCCACAATGAAAAAAATTGGGTTGTTGACTAGGGATTGTGCAGGTGTTAATGCTGCGATTCGTTCTGTGGTGAGATCTGCGGTGTGTTGTGATATTGATGTTGCGGGTGTGTTGAGAGGATATGATGGGTTGATTGATGGTGATGTTATTCCGTTGGATCGGCAATCTGTCTCAGGGATAATTAATCGTGGTGGTACTATGTTGAAGACCGCGCGGTCTCAACGGTTCTGTACGGAACAAGGTCAAAAACAGGCGGTTGAAACCATTCGAAATAATAATATTGATGGTTTGATTGTTATCGGGGGGAATGGTTCGTTGACTGGTGCGCATCTTCTTGCAACAAGGTATGGTATACCAGTTGTTGGTATTCCTGCAACTATTGATAATGATGTGAATGGGGTGGATTTGACAATTGGTGCTGATACTGCGATTAATGTTGCGCTTGATGCGGTTGATAAGATTCGTGATACTGTTTCTAGTCTTGAGCGGATTTTTATTGTGGAGGTGATGGGTCGTTCTTGTGGGTATCTTGCGTTGCAGGTTGCTCTTGCTGGTGGTTGTGAGGAGGTGCTGCTTCCTGAGCAGGGTTTTGATGTTGAGATGATGTGTAATGAAATCGTTGCTGGGAATACTCATGGGAAGACAAGTTGGATTATCATTGTCGCTGAGGGTACTGCGAAAGCTCAGGATATTGCGGCGATGATTACGGGAAAAACAGGTTTGGAGACGCGTGTGGCGGTCCTGGGTCATATTCAGCGAGGGGGAGCTCCTTCTGCGATTGATCGTATTCTAGCTGCGCGTCTGGGGAATTTTGCGGTTGAGGTGTTACTGGATGGTGCGACTGATTGTTGTGTTGGGTTGAAGGATGATCGGTTGATCACCATTCCCTTGGAGGTTGCTATTCAACATAAGAAACTTGAAGTTGAGAGTTTTTACAAGTTGATAAAGATTCTTACGTAATTGATTGATGTAGTGTTGCTAAAATGTTATCCTGTAAGATAAAAAAGGTTTTGTTCTAAATTTTCTCGCTCATTAATCGACTTGATTCTTTCTGCGCCTTGTATTCTGAGTATCCTTGGTTGATGAAATGCTCGTATACTGCATCACGATACAGGGTTTTTTGTTCATTTTTCATCATATTATATGATAGTATGGGTTATATTTAAATTTATCGTTTATATAAATAAAATTATATTTATATATTTTCCATTTTTTCCGCCTTTTTTGGGTGAGATCATCCCCCGACGGTTTGATGTCGGGGGTTTTGTTCTCGCGATACGGGCGGTTGCTCCAATTGTTTGAAATGTTTTTTCCTCCCCTTGTGATGTGTGTGTGTGTGTGTGTGTGTGTTTGTTGTCGTTGGAGAGTGAATATTTTTATTCAAGTAATACAATTAATTGTTTTGATATATATAATTTTCCTAAAAAAAGTGATGGTATTTTGAAGAGTTTCGAATAAGATACACAACAGGAGTGTTTTTATTGTTAAAATATAGCTTCCTGTATATTCAACGCCAAATCCTCTCTCGAATGTTATAATTAGATTCCAGGAACTTAACAACTTCGACAAATACAATTGTTTTTAAAGATTAAATATTACAAAGATATACTTTGCAACCAATAGCATACATAAACAAGTCCATTATCGGTATTAAGCGAAAAGACCGAAATGAAAAAAAGTTAGGTGTACACTTTTATCACGTTTTTATTGAGGGGGATTTTCATTGATGTTGCAATAGCCGTACATTTCGTTCGTAACAGATATAGGATTGGTTTATATGGTGTATCAGAGAACGCTTCGTAGTTTGCCATTCCTTTGCAGATGATGACATCAGCGTGTTGTAATCGGTTTTCTGTATCTTTAGGTAGTTTTTTGAAATCAACGCCGATGGTGAAACATCCGGTGGTAAGAATTTCATCTGCGACTTCATGAAGTTTTATATCGTTGGCATCGTCCATGGTAGCATCACTGATGATGGGTTCTCCTTTTACTACGACCGTTAGAAAGATATCTGTGTTAAATTTTTTTATTTCTCGGCAGAGGATTTTATCGAATACGATTTCGCCGCAGTTGTCGGTGAACAGGATGACATGATGGGCGTTTCTCAACAGTTGTTCTGCCTTTTTGTAGTCATCGTATCCAAGGTCCTCTTGCATGTTTTTTTTAAAGTTTTCGGAAAGCATCTTGGGGTAGGTGCTGGATCCTTCAATACCGAAATCCATGATGTTGCCAACAATGGAGCAGATCATCGCGGTTTTTAAGGGTGTTTTTGATTGAGATGTAAGGCGTTCAACTTTCGGGATGAGTGATGTTGCGACGCGGTTGCTTTCTTGTTTGAGTTTTTTATAGGGGTCTTTGTCTTGGAGGGTTTCGTAGACGATTTTATGTACCGCTGTGGCAATAGGTGCGCTTCCCTTGTTTGGGTCGTAGAGTTCTGAGAGGATTTTGCAGGCTTTTTGTACTGCTTGTGTTCGTCGTTTTTTATCTTGTGTGCTTTGTTCTGTTTCGAAGATGATTCGTTTGAGAAGGCATGGTACGCATTCGGGTTTTATCTTCATAGAAAATCGTAAGCGAGCATCTTGTGGGAAGTATATAAAAGATGGGTGTTTAGTAAAAAGAGTGGAATGGATTTTGGATGGAGAAGCATTAAGGTGGTGAGGAGAGATGGGAAAAATAAAATAATTAGGCTTCTCCATCCGAATTCATTCGGTAATATATTATACTTACAAGTATATAAATTTTATTATATATTTATTATCTGTAATAAAAATTATGTACCTGATCCATCGGCTTAAATAACCTGAGTTTCGCACTTGAATAAATATTAAGTGTCTTCAGCAGTTTGTCTTTTATTGGTGATAAAATTCAAAGCATACTGAAGACACCAAACAACATAAAACAAAACAAGAATAAGACCTTTCCGATTGGATCCATCCAA
>JAPKYE010000112.1 GCA_026394495.1 Methanobacteriota archaeon
ATTGGTCTTTCTGGTAAGGATTCTTCATTTGTTCCTGAAGATACCGTCGTAAAGTTGTTAGCCTCAGATAAATCTGGTCTCACAATAGAAAATACGATTGATCGAGATGATTTAAAAACAGAATCTGTTCAGATTGGTGAGAAGTGTTACCAGAAGTTGGTTCTTCCTGGTTATGTGTCTACCATGGAAGTTGGTAAACCACAGATCCCCATCAAATCTCAAATGGTAGCTGTACCTGAGTCAGTAGATGTTAATTTTGAGATTTTGAGTTCAACCTATATTACCCTTTCGGGTTATACTCTTTATCCTGTTCTGGAAATGGTTGAACGAACCTCTCCAGACGGATATGTCGATTATGATGATGTGTTCGCTATCGACAACGTCTGTTATGCCACTGATACGTTTTATCCAGGTCCACTCGTAGAAATCAGTGGTTTTTCGTATATCAGGGATCAACGAGTCGTACAACTGGTTTTTCAGCCTCTTCAATACAATCCGGTAACCAAAGATTTACGAGTTTATTCATCAATAAATATAAATGTACGTTATAGCCACCCTGTAGATCCTGCAGAGACAACTAAAAATGTTGGGCCGTTGGAGAGTATCTGTTCAAATCTTATAGTTAACTACGAGCCTCCACAGACGCCATCCCCTGGTATTCAGCGGGGGACGCGGCAAGGAAGCGTCTCTTATCCTTCAGATCTCTCAGATCATGGTAACTCGGCAGATTATCTGATCATCACATCAGATTATTTTTATAATAACTCAAAAGATGATGTCGTTAATTTGGATTTGCCTCCGCCTACAATTGCAATAAAAAGCCCTTCTGACCAAGAAACTATTGGTAAGGTTGCGCTTGTAAGCGGTGAGGCTCATGACAAAGAGAAAATAACATATGTTGATATCAATATATATCAGGGTTGGACTGATAATTTATTATCTCAATATCGAATCTTTTTTGGAGATAATCATGGGAATGTTACATGGGAATATTTAGTGAAGTTCCCTGGGAACTATCTTCAGTATAATATTGGTGCGAGAGCATTTAATGGCGAGAATTACTCAGAGGAAACACGATGCGATGGCTTGGTTGTAGCAGCAGATGAATGGCCTCCTGTTGCAAATGCACAACCAAAATATCAGGAGGTAGATGTAGGTCATAGTGCCTTTTTCGATGGAAGTAAGTCTTATGATCCTGATAATGATTCATTAACGTACAGCTGGAACATTAACGGTGAGGATCTTTCCGGGAAAACAATCGAATACAACAATTTCACAGAAATTGGTTTTTACGAAGTGGTGTTAAATGTTTCAGATGGAATATCTTGGGATACTGATACCTGTACGGTGTATGTAAATTATACGGTTCCGCCTGTCAATCATCCTCCGTTTGCGAATGCTTCACCGATTATCCAAGCTGGACATGTTGGTGATTCGTTATGGTTCGATGGTTCTGCCTCTTATGACCCTGATAATGATGATCTTGTGTTTTTCTGGGACTTCGGCGACGGGTATACCAGTTCCGATGTGACAGCCTGCCATCAGTACAGCTCAACAGGTAACTATATCGTGACGCTGACTATCTATGATGATGGCATGCTGACTGATATGGACACATGTTATGTGATAATCGGACCTTGTTTTAATACGTTAAATAAGCTTGCGCATTGGCGGGCAGCGTATAACGGGTTTGATATCGCAGTAGTAAATGTCAATGATTCATTTATCGGAGGAAACAATGATTCAAACATCAGAGCATTCATCAGTTATGTTTATCATAATTGGTCTGCGCCGCATATGACGGATGGGCATGTCGGGTACATCCTGCTTGTGGGAGATACTCCGTTTGTTGCTACCCATATTGTTGATGATTACGGCGATATCAATCTTATTGCTGCTGTTGATCGATGGTACGTATGCATCGATGATGAGGAGTATCATACTCCCGATATCATGATCGGGCGTTTTTCTGTTGACGACCAGACTGAGTTAGATGTTATTGCAGAGAAAACCGTACATTATGAACAGACCTATTCAGATACCGAGGAATGGCATAAAAAAGTAATGATGGTGGGAGGGGCAGGTATTTGGGATGGATCTGATTCTGGTTGGGATTCGACGACGTATTCGACGATAAAAGAGACCTTGTTAGGCTGTGGAGGGTGGAATGTCTCCGAAGTATTTGCAGAGAAAGGAGGCACATCTGACGATATCATCGAAAATATAAATAGCGGAATAGGAATACTTGTATGTCGCTCCCACGGTCTACCAGATGGCTGGCTAGATCTTCTTCAGAGTAATCACATTCCTCTGCTGGCTAATGGGGATAAAATTCCATTGGTGTATAGTATGAGTTGTCTCACGGGACGGTTCCAAGGAAGCGATGATTGTTTCGGTGAAATATTCGTAAACACCCCCGAT
>JAPKYE010000038.1 GCA_026394495.1 Methanobacteriota archaeon
GAATATTTGCATGCATCAGGCGATCTATTGTTGTGGAATCAACGGTAAGTTTTAGAATAATCAAAATGATTGCAATACTCATCACAACACTTACTATAATGGAAATTTTTATTGTTCTGGATTTTTTTTCTGCTTTTTCCACACGGGTGTTATTTTGAGAATGATATATTTCTCTTGCGGTTAATTAAAAATTTGTAAATTAACAAAAAAACTTATCCGTAGTAACTTATTACTGGCCGATTGTTTGTGAATCAATGAAAAAACTGCCGTTAACAAAATATCTAAAAACCATGGAATATGCTTTTTCAAACCGTTTGACTAGAGAATGCATCTATCCTTTCTATGCTTCGTTTAAAGTAACCCATAAATGCGGTCTTAGATGTAGCTTCTGCAATGTTTGGCAGGAAAAAACACCGGATCTACCAAAAGAAGATGTTTTCAAGGTTATAGATAATATTGCCAATTCTAGCATCATAGTTCTTAGTATCGAGGGCGGTGACCCGCTAATAAGAAAAGATTTAGGTGAAATTTTAGAATATACTCATCAAAAACCTTTCTATCTTTTCTTTACCACTAACGGTCATCTTCTAGACAAACGACCAATGAAAGAGTACGGGAAACACATCGACTACCTTCACATCAGCATCGATGAGGGGCATGACAACCTCAAATTCTTTGACATGCTTGAAGAGTTCCAAAGCTACGGACCAGAAATCTGTATCCAAATCGTCGTCACAAAGGAAACGCTCCCTGCACTTGAGGAAAAAGTAAAAAGAGTATACGATGTTAATGCAAGAACTGTTGTGATGCCAGCGTGTCATTTAGATGGAACAGACGATCACTATCCCACTCCAGAAGAATTTAGAAAAGAAATACATCGCCTTAAGAAAGAATATAAAAATACCATAACGACACCCGGAGGTTTTCTAGACAACATTAACAAACCTCACGGATGCTCCGCATCTTCAATAATTATTGACTCTGACGGCGGCCTATTTTATCCATGTAGAACAGTTGGCCAGAGGATATACAACTTTACAGAAGGATCATTCCTAGATTTCTTAAAAACAGATGAAGCAAAAAAGGCTAGAGAAGATATGAAAAACTGCAAAAGGAGTTGCGGCTGGTACCAATATTTTGCGACCGACGTTTTTGCATCTCCGTCATCGATTTTTTCTTCTTTAAGTCCTTATATTTTTAAGTGATGTGTTTCTGATTTTACATCTTCCTTCGAATTGTTTAATAACAGCCCTATACAAATCTGAAGTTTCTTTTATTGTTTTTCCCCATCTATAATTTTCAACTATCATCTTTCGTGCTTTCTTCCCCATTTCTTTTGCCATCTCTTTGTTATTTAGCAAATAATCAATTTTTTCCGTTAGTTCTTCTACCGTCTCATCTTTAAGAATGATGCCTCTATCCTCCCCAATAAATTCCTTTGCTTTTCCAACATCCGATGAAATTACTGGCAATTCGCAAGCCATCGCTTCCCCGATAACCGAGCCCCAACTTTCCCCTCGTGACGGAAGAACTGCCGCGTCAGCATCTCTGATATACTCCAGCAATTTATCATCTGGCAAATAGCCGGTGAAAATAATTTTTTCATCTTTACCTGCAAGGGCATTCAGTTTTTTCATATCTGGTCCTTTTCCAACTATGACCAGTTTTGTATCTGATGTCTTAATGTTTTTGAACGCTTTGATTAGAAGCGGAATGTTTTTCTGGTAACCAAGTCTGCCCCAAAAAATAACCATATTTTTACATTTCAACTTCTTTTTTATGTTTGATTTTCCTGGAGAAAACTTATCTGTGTCAACGCCTGTTGGAATAAAAACAAGTTTTTTTCTATCAACGCCCCAACCAGCGAATAGCTCAATGTAGTCTTCGTTATGACATATAATTTTGTCAGCCCTTTTAGAAATGTATAGGGTGATCAATCGTATTGCTCTATTAAATATAAATGAAGTCAGTTTGTTACTTTTAACATTCACCACATAATGGGCAGTCATAACAAGCGGTAATTTCGGTCTCATTACAAACCCGGTGATAAAAGTGAACAGAGGGTTATGAAAATGAATAAGTTCAATCTTATTTTCTTGTATTAATTTTCTTATTTTTTGGTAGGAGCCTGGAGGATTCATAAAATAAAGTTCCCAAAAATTTAAAGCGCATGGTATGTGGTAAAAAGTTACCCCATCTTCCTTTTGGTACCCTGATTTTGTTGTATTGCCTGTAATAATCAATACATTTGAATCTATTCCTTTGGCTAGATCTACTATATAATTGGATATCCCACCAACCTTATACGTAGTTATTTCCACTATGTTCATAGTATCAAAACATTAATGATATTACAGGTAAAGACTCTTTTCATTGATATATACCCAGTTAATCTCATACACCTCAGCCCAATGGACCTCAAATCCTTCATTGTTTAAAGTCACATTTCTATAGACGAGTTCGAATGGTTGGGAAGAAAATTTGTCGTACGATGCGTTGATCATGTAGATGCTGTTTCCGTAGTGAACATGAACAACATGCTCTCTCATGATATCGTCGATAACAACGTGGGTGATTCTGCTATAATTTTTTCCGATGCCGTCCAGTTCTGCGATGTAGTCTGTCAGATTTTCTTTTTCCCAGATATTGCTTGCTTCATCAAGTGTTGTGTTAAACCCGACTGCTTCTGCAATCCTGGCAAGTCTATGATCGGAGGCGATAACACTCGTATTTGTATCAAGATGTGTTTTCATCCATTCGATTGCGGACATGTCTTCTTGGGAAATTTCTTCATCGGAAACATTGAGGGCAACAAACGAAGGATATGTTGATATCGCATTTGTTGTCACGAGGGCAAGAACAATGACAATATAAAAAATTTGACGTTTGTGGATGAGACGTTGTTTTTTTGATTGAATGTAAGAAAACGGGTGAAATGAACGTTCATTCAGCCAGGGTAATGAATCGAAACTGACATTAGAGAAAATGCCTTTGAGTCCGTAGAACGCAAGGATGCTTACGGGTGCCATAAGGTATTCGATGTGTCGGTCAGGAAGAATAATTTCACTATTAGTAAAAAGCCCGTAGAAAAAGGAAAATATGAGGGCAAGGAGCCATCCTTTGATGAAACATCCGTTTGGAATAAATCTCATGAAGCGAAAACCTGCGACGCCAAAACCTATCATTATTACCAAGGGTAACGCATAAAGAATGGAGATTGGAGGGAAACTGAAATTCGTCCATGGCATTTTAATGATGGTAAAAACACTCATTGCTGCAAGGATGATAAGTACGGTTACCGTAAATTTTACAAAGCATGATTTCGAGGTCGGTTCTTTTTTTTCGATGAAAAAGCTTAATCGCCGTTTGAGATAGATTACCCCAAACATCGAAAAAAAACCAAGATAAAATAGGATGAGAATTGCGCTTGATCCGAATCGAATGCCGCCAAGAGAATAACCTATGTTCATAAATCCAGCGAAGACTGGTTTTGCGATTACCATCCAATAGGAAAACACAAAACCACTTGCACAAAGAATGTAGAAAACATCTTTTTTTATCGATGGTGTCCATTCTTTTTTACTCGCGTTTTCAATAAAGATGATGAATATGAGTGCGATGATGTAGAAATACGTTGTGAGATGATGAGACATCGTAAGCAAGACCGTTGAGGCGGCAAGCGGGAAAATATATTTCGTGTTTTTTCTATATTTTACGAATAGATACAGTGACAGCATAAGAAAGAAATGTCCCATGGTGAGTGGCGATGCATGACTGGTTTGATACACATGAAACGGCATCACCGCAAGAAACAAACTGGACAGTAAAGCGACTTTTTTATTCCCGATTAATTCATAGACGAGGAAATAAAAAATCAAGATGGAGAGGCCACCGAAAATTGGGGCGAGTTTTGGCATGATGTATAATACATCAAGGCCACTGATCCAATGGGCAACCGCTGTTACTCCGTACAACACCGGGAAATATTGATATGAGCCACCCCAGCCATTGTACGGGTTGAATAGTTCTTTTTGTTCAACAACTGAGTTTGTCAGCCCATAATATATCCCGAAATCACAGCCCCATGCAGTATTTGTCCATGCGGGGATTGATCGTAAAAAGATAGCGATGAACGTAACTAGAAAGACCCAGAATAACCAATTATGTAGCACCTTGTGACGTTTCTGTTTCATATGCCCCTCTGTCTTCTACAGTTGAGTGGAAAAACTTGCACTTTCTCCTTTATGAAATATGTTCTTCTTATCATTTTCTATATGATGTGATGACGTCTATCACGTTTTCTACGGTTTTTTGAACATTACATGATCGCATGATCCCTGTTTTTTCTTTTGCAATGAGGGCATCATCTTTCAAATGTATCACATCCTGTGACACTGAATGAAACGTGCCTAAACAGTTGTGGTATTCTGCGAGGTATTCTTGTTCGATTTGGCCTGGCGTCGGAATCAAAAGTCCCTTCGTTCCAACAACAGCTAAATCCATGATCGTCGAATATCCGGAGCGGGATATCACTAGTTTTGCTCGATTTAACATATCTTCACGTTGTTCTTTTGTGACAAATGAATACGTGGTAAGATGTTTCTTTGTTGCGACAGAGTATTTTTCGGTCTTCCCCAGAGTCATGATTATTGTTCCTTCTAGTTCTTGTGCCTGTAGCGCTAGTTTTTCTTCAAGTATACTTCGCTGTGGTTCAGGACCGGAAACAGAAATCAGATAATCGATATCTTTTTTTGTTTTTTTCTTCGTGAAATCAGAGAGTACTCCCACATAATGAATTGTATCTTCATCGATTCGTCGTAAATTATGTGATAAATCCCCTGAAAGGTTATTTTCTTTGTAATCAGGGACAATGACACCGACAAATCGTTTGAAAAAGAAGAGGTTGAATCGCTCCATTGTTCTTTCAAGCATTTTGATGCGAAGGGGGTTCATGATTCTCATCTGATGTGAAATAAAAAATGAGGGGATTTTTTTACTGTACATGTCGTAGCGAGCGTCGGAGATGATGCAATCGTATTTTTTTGTCTCAAGTATTTTTTGAAGCTGTGCAAGTCCATCTTCGATTCTTTTAATGAAAACCGGCCAGTAAATCATACTTTTTGCAAGGAATTGCCTTGTATTTTCGGATACAAGCATGGGATAATCTGGGATATCAACGTAGTCAACTGTATCGCCAAGTTCTTTTTTTAATACATCTAACGATCTTCCGTTAGATATAACGGTGACCGTATTGTTTTCACTAATAAGTTTTCGTATAACTGGCAAGGATCGTGTCGCATGTCCAAGACCCCATGAACACACACCGTAAATTACATTCATTTCACTCCTTGTATTATGAAACATTGTTAAATAGGTAACTGGAAAAAAAATAGTATCTTTTTATACGTGATAACAGATGTCCAACTAGGGAGATATATGAACTTTAATGAAAAACTCATGCGTATCACAGAAAAAAATAATAGTCTACTGTGTGTAGGATTAGATATTGACAAAGAGAAAATGCCGAAGTTTTTATTTGATTCAAGAGATAATCCGTTTCTTGAGTTCAATACTCAGATTATCGATGCGACAAAAAACGTTGTCTGCGCCTATAAATTGAACATGGCATTTTATGAGGTGTTCGGAAAAAAAGGATTTGACTTGTTAGAAAAAACAATTGAGCACATCCCCAAAGAAATTGTCATTATCCTTGATGGAAAACGAAACGATATCGGGAACACAGCACAAAAATATGCGCAAACGCTCTTTGATGTGCTCCATGCAGATGCAGTCACCGTGAACCCGTATCTGGGAAAAGATACGGTGCAGCCGTTCTTAGAATACAAGGACAAATGTAGTTTTATTCTCTGTCGAACTTCTAATCCATCCGCAGTTGATTTCCAGAATCTTACGGTATCAAAGACACCGCTTTATCAGATGGTTGCACAGAAAATAAAAGAATGGAACATCTATGGGAATTGTGGGGCAGTAGTTGGTGCAACGTATCCTGAGGAGCTTAAAATCATTAGAAAAATTCTTGGAGATGATATCCCTCTTCTTATTCCTGGTGTCGGTAAACAAGGTGGATGCGTTGAAAAAGCAGTTGAATACGGGACGAACTCTGCGGGAAATCTTGCAGTGATCAACTCCTCGCGGGATATTATTTTTGCAGGAAATAACGAAGATTTCGCGGAATATTCTAGCAAGGCGGCGGAGTCACTTCGCAATGAGATTAATACTTATCGTTAGATAAAAAGTGTTTTAACCGAAACGTTAAAGAAGAACAAGAGGGTACGAGTCTTTTGCCTTGATAAGAAGAGCTCCATGACTACATGATTGGAGCAGCAAGATCATGGCGACAAATTGATATCGATTAGGGTCCCTCTTTGATCGAGCAGACGAAACGTCAAGAGATGAAGAAGAGGATAACCTCGGTATCGAAGAGCTGTCGTGAAAACGGTCGCGGTTCTCTTCCACTGCTGATTTATGGAGGGCTCTGCTTACCACACCCAACAGTTGAATAGTTATTTCACATTGTTGGGTGACAGCGACAAAACTGGGTTTTGACCATGAAATATTTTTTGTTGTGTTAACGGTTTTAAATATCAAATTATTCGTGAAAAAATCACGTTTTTTTTGTCTTGTTTTTATAGATAAAATTATAACATCGAAGATATTACCATATACAAGTCTAGACAAAAAAAGAGAGGAAGCTTAATACCACAAAATAAATCATTGAGAGAGGCTCTGAAATAATTGGGGTTGAGGCGTTCCTCCATCATTAAAAAAACACAAAGCTTAAATATAACGATACAATCACAGAGTTCTCTTAATCTAAAGTGGACAAAAAATATATAAAACAGGACGAAAAAGAGCATTATTACCAACAGAGGAATATCTTGGAGGCGAAAAAAACGAAAGGCCATCTCCCAGCATTTCCTATTGGCCGCTTGCTCCCCCCTGTCAATGGTGAGGAAAAAAACAATGAAAATTGCGATGCTCGGCTGGGAATACCCGCCGTTTAAAGTGGGTGGCCTAGGCACCCATTGCTATGGCCTTACACATGGCCTTGCTGATAAAGGCGTCGCTATCGATTTTTATATGCCGAAAACAAAACGCCATATTAAAAGTGATAAAGAAAACTTAAAAGTTATAGAAGTAGGGGAAACAGAAGTGTTTCCTTATGATCGTCCTGAAGACAAAGAATTAGGTGGAAAATTTTTTGATGCGGTGTATCGCTATAATGATCTGCTGGTTCAAAAAGTGAAAGGAAAATATGACCTCATCCATTGTCATGACTGGCTCACCATGAAAGCAGGGATACAGATCAAAGAAAAACTAGGGATACCATTGGTGATAACTGTCCATTCTACGGAGTATGACCGTGCAGGATGGATTTACCCAAATCAATGGTTCATCGACATCGAACGAGAAGGGATGCAAAAAGCAGATAGAATCATCGCAGTAAGTGATTTTACAAAAAGGGTCATCATTGAAAAATATGGGATAAACCCAGATAAAATAAGCGTAGTCCACAACGCAGTCAACCCCATCGAAGGGGAAATGGAAAAGAAAAATCTCGTCCTGTTTTTAGGTAGACTTACCCTGCAGAAAGGGCCAGAGTTTTTTTTAAAGACCGCAAAAAAAGTCCTGGAGAAACAGGATGCCACGTTTGTGATAGCGGGAAGCGGTGATATGTTTCATCCTCTGATCAAACAAGCGGTTGATATGGGGATCTCAAACAAAGTGATTTTCACAGGAAAGCTCACCGAAGAAGAAGTAAAACATATTTATAGGATATCCAGCGTCTATGTGATGCCGTCTATAAGTGAGCCGTTTGGGATTACTGCTCTTGAAGCCATCTCAGCAGGAACACCAACGATTGTGTCTAAAGGCTCTGGTGTTTCCGAGGTGTTAAAGAACTGTTTTAAGGTCGATTTTTGGGATACGGACGAGATGGCTAATAAAATCGTTGCGTTGTTGCGATATCATCCGTTGCATACCACAATGCAAGAATATTCAAAGAAAGAGATAAATTTATTTACCTGGGATCGTGTTGCGGATAAGACGAAAGCCGTCTACGATGGGGTAAAATAAAATGCCGTCTGTATGTCTCTACTTCGAAGTCCACCAACCCGTAAGATTGAATCATTTCTCTGTTTTTGATATCGGAAGTGCGAACAACACGTATTCCACGTATTTTGATCATAAGAAGAACCGTGCAATCTTTGAAAAAGTCGCAAACAAATGTTATTTACCAACGAACAAGTTGATGTTGGATCTCATCAGAAAATACGAAGGAAGATTTCGGATTTCATATAGTCTCACAGGGACGTTTATCGAATATTGTGAACTGTTTATGCCTTGGGTTCTTGATTCGTTTCAGGATTTGTATGCAACTGGTGCCGTTGATTTCCTTGATGAAACGTATTTTCATTCGCTCTCAGGTTTATATGATGATCTTGGGGAGTTTGAAGAACAAGTAAAGATGCATCGGGATATGATGAAACGTGTGTTTGATTACAAACCAAAGGTGTTTAGGAACACTGAAGTTATTTACGACAATAGAATCGCAAAAAAAGTTGCGGATATGGGTTATCAGGGGATTCTTGCGGAAGGCGCAGAGAAAATCCTTGGATGGCGATCACCAAACTACGTCTATAAACCTGCGAACGCAAACTTAAAGGTTTTATTGCGAAACTACCCGTTGAGTGATGATGTGGGATTTCGTTTCTCTTCAAGACAGTGGAAGGGGTACCCGCTTACCGCAGATAAATACGCTCAGTGGATATCGCGCAGTGATGGTAACCTGATTAATCTGTTTATGGATTATGAAACATTTGGGGAGCATCAATGGACTGAGACGGGGATCTTTGATTTCCTTAGGCATCTCCCCGGGGAAGTCCTGAAACAGGGGAACCTTGATTTTGCGACAGTAAGCGATGTGGTGAAACGATTTGAACCAGTCGGCGACATTGATGCCCCCTGGGCGGTCTCTTGGGCAGATGCAGAACGTGATGTGTCCACGTGGCTTGGAAATAACATGCAGGTCGCTTGTTTCAATGAGTTAAAGGAACTGGGGAAAAAACTGAAGAAAAAAGGAGACCCCGATCTTTTGTATACATGGCGGCTTCTGCAGACATCTGATCATCTTTACTATGTTTCAACAAAAGGGTTTGAAGATGGTGCGGTTCATGCGTATTTTAGTCCGTATGAAATCCCATACGATGGGTTCATAAACTACATGAACATTCTACAGGACTTGAAACAGAAAGCAGAACAATAAAAAAAGTGAGGAGAGAAAAATCATATGAATATCGCCCATTTTTCCTGGGAGTATCCTCCAGTAATCTATGGAGGTTTAGGCACCTTTGTTACCGAGATATCGCAGAAACAACATAGCTTTGGAAACGACGTCACTGTGTTCTCATTAAACAAAGACAATAAACTGCCCACGTATGAGCAGTGGAATGGAATTGAGGTGTATCGACCGCAAACCGTTGATTTGAGTACCGCGTTTTTTCCCTGTTCCGATTACGAGCTTCGTTCATGGGGACCTTATTTTAAGTTTTTTGCTGATGTCCTGAGCTATAACATTATTTCTGCATCTCAGTTTGTCAATCTTGTAGTGAGAAAAAACAAGAAGACTTTTCATTTGGTCGATGCCCATGATTGGCTGGGGATTCTCGCAGGGATGATAGCAAAAAAAGAATTGAATATCCCGCTAATATTCCATGTGCATTCTACTGAGGTTGGCCGATCGATCGGTCGTGGCTCTCACACGATAAAAGACATAGAGTTTGAAGGTGGGCAGGCAGCTGATGGGATTATCACGGTTTCAAATGCGATGGCTGATGAGTTGCAGAAACTTGGGTTTCCAACTAATAAGATACATGTCTGCTGGAATGGTGTCGATCCTAAGAAATACGATCCGCAGAAAGTATCAAAAGAGGAACGGCAGAATCTCAGACGACGATATGGAGTCGCTGATCATGAGACGCTGTTATTTTTCATTGGCCGCCTTGTAACAGTGAAAGGCATTGATAAACTCGTACGAGCGATGCCTACGGTACTTAAGGATTATCCGAACACTAAACTCCTTATTTTAGGTGTGGGTGACATGGAAGGAGAACTGAAATCTCTTGCAGGGCAGCTTGGAATATATAACAAAGTGATTTTCAGAACTGAGTTTGTCAATGAAACAGAACGTATCGCGCATTATGCTGCATCCGACATCGTCGTGTTGCCTTCGTTGTATGAACCATTTGGTATTGTCTGCACTGAAGCTATGTCTATGGCTAAACCTGTGATTGTTGGTGCCAAAGGAACCAATGGGATGCGAGAACAAATCATCCCAAGTGGCGAGAAACAATGTGGCCTGCATGTTAACCCCTTTGAGCCTAATGATATCGCATGGGGGATCATTCAGGCGCTTCAGTCGAAAGAACATGCCCAGGTGATGGGGAAAAACGCACGCGATCGAGTCCTGGAGACGTTCAGCTGGGATGCGATTACGAAACGAACACTTGAAATCTATCAAGAGTTCGCTCATGAGGATATTGTCCCTTTATGTAGGTGCTAAAAAGAGAATTTTGGGGGAGGTTATAGTACATATGCGGGAGTGGATTGTAACAAATGGCCTTGGCAGCTATGCATCGCTCACTTATGGGAATACGGTAACAAGGAAATATCATGGGTTGCTTGTTGCAAGTTTGAATCCCCCGGTTAAACGTTGGGTGTTTGTATCATCGATCGATGACGTTGTCCAAATCAAGGATAAAACATATCATTTACAAGACCAGGAAAACACGGTTACCTTTGACGGTTTTCCATCGTTTCATTATGAGATAGACAATGTGAAGATCAAAAAAACAGTGTTGATGGAATACGAAAAAAATACGACACTTGTTCGATATAAAGTAGAGACGAATACGCCTGTCTCTTTTGTGTTTAAACCATTGCTCACCTCACGGCATTTCTATGATGTATATCCGGATCAGCATATTTCCTGTGACCATTCAGTGTTAGAGCATGGGATGTATGTGAAGTTTGCCAATGTTGATAAAACCTTAAAAATCATTGTCCGCGATGCTACATACACCCCAAAAGAATCATGGGTCAATATAGAATATGAAAAGGATCGGGAGCGAAACGACGCATACCGCGATCGTCTGATTTGCCTTGGGGAACTGAAAAAAAATGTGACGTCGACTGAGGAGTTTTATATCGTCATCACCATTGAAGACGAAGTTGATGCGAACCCTTGGACAACATACAGAAATCAGCTGCAGCGGAAAATAAAGCTCCTTGAACAATCTCAGCTCCCAAATACTTTTGATAAGTTTGTGTTATCTACTGATAATTTTCTTGTGAAACGAGGGGAGGGAAAATCAATAGTTGCTGGCTACCATTGGTTTGGGGATTGGGGACGAGACACCTTGATCTCCTTACCAGGTATTGCACTTGTCACGAAACGATACGATGAAGCAAAACAGATTCTTTTTAATTTCAGCAGATACTGTAAGAACGGGTTGATCCCAAATGCGTTTATGGATAGAGACGCTGTCGCTGTGTATAACACGGTGGATGCATCGCTTTGGTATGTCGATCGAGTCTATCAATATATGAAGTACACGAATGATCAAAGGTTTTTAGAGGATATATGGGGGACGCTTACCGCCATTATTGATGGGTATAAGAACGGGACTGATTTTGGGATACACATGAATTCTGATTTTCTTATCAGCCATGGCGAGGGACTTTCATGGATGGATGTAAAACTTGGGGATTATTATCCGACGCCGCGGGCGAAAAAAGCTGTGGAAATCCAGGCGTTATGGTACAATGCTTTACGGATCATGAGTGTCTTTGCACAAAGGCTACAAAAAGAAGACAGGTATGCGTCGCTTGCAGAAAACGTAAAAAAGAGTTTTCTGAGGCAATATGATCAGCGATACGATGTGATTGATACAAAGGATACAGCGTTTCGACCGAATCAGATATTTCTTGTTTCCCTTGATTTTTCACTGATTGATAAAAACCTACAGGAAAAAATCGTATCTGATGTGCAAGAGCATTTAGTAACAATCTTTGGTTTACGAACACTTTCTCCAAAAGACTCCCGGTACAAGGGAACGTATGTTGGTCCGTATCATCGTGATCTCTCGTATCATAACGGGATTGTTTGGCCATGGCTTCTTGGGCCGTTTCTTACTGCATTCATGAAAGTAAAAAACCATGAATCAGCATGGAAAGAATACGCGTACAAACAATTTCTGCAACCAATGATGGATATATACGGTGATGAATGGGATGGTTCGATCTATGAGATTTTCGATGGAGACCCACCATTTCTTCCCCAGGGCTGCATTACGCAGGCATGGAGTGTAGCTGAGATTCTTCGCGCCTGGGTAGAAGACGTTGAACATATCAGACCACCCTATGAAAAACAAGTATCCTTTTTAAACAAAGATATAATACTTCAATAATCAAAATATAAAAATATCTATATCTACAATATATATCGTAAAATCAAAAGAATGAAAAATACGATGTTTGCAATAATTATAAAAATAATAATTTTCTTTGTAATGTCCGTTCCAGTTGCTCCGTTGTATATTTTTCCGCATTTTTTACATCGGACTTGGTGAACAAGTGCAGGACCCACCAATCCTCCCCACCATGAATATTCAACTTTATAGAGATCAGAACTACCACACTTTGGACAAGGTTTATATTCATAATAGAGTGGGACTTGAATTCTTTTTACAAGAATTCTCATTGTTATTAAAAGTATAATTATTAAAACAATTATAATACCAAAAAGAATGTACGATATGGTTTCTAATGCACCCTTCTGAAAACCAATTCCTGGGGGCGGAGGTTGAAGAACCATTACATTGAAAAGATAAAGAAATGCGATTATACCTAAAATCGCCGTAACGATAATGGCGTATAATCCACTTTTATTATATGGTATTTTAACAATTTGCCCTTCTGATGTTTGAGTAGTTTGTTGTAAATTTTGAAGATAATCTTGTTGATTCGCTATCTCCTTTTTTAGAGAATAGATACTTAATAAAAGAATAATTGTAAGACCAGAAATAATGCTAAATATGATGATTTGTATAGTTCCAAAATTATCATTAGGATATTTTTGTTGGATGAAAATCATTGCGAGATAAATACCCACAAATGTTACGATACCAACTATTGAATTGTAAATAAGAAGAATTTTCGCATCACGATCAATATACATCGTTTTCTCTTCCCATTATTTTATGAACCGTTGAAAGATACTTTTCTAGATGAAATACGCGTTTAATACATACTGTTGTATCATCCGATATGTGTTGAAGAATGAAGCATTAATAGCAATGCAACTGCGCATCGTTCGAATCCAGTTATCCCGGTCATTATAAAACTTCGGAATAATCAATTTTTCCAGTTTCTCATACATCTCATTGCGATCAGAGTCGTCATCAGATTCCCGCTCATTGGATTTTCTAGTCCCAATCGCCCAGCCGGTAATGTTCTCGATACGCCCTTCAATCCACCAGCCATCAAGCGTACTAAACTGTGGGACACCATTATGGGCTGCTTTCATCCCGGATGTACCAGAGGCTTCCTGAGGCCTTCGCGGGGTGTTCAACCAGAGGTCGACACCAGAGGTCATCATTTTGCCTATCGCCATATCGTAGTTATGAATGAATGCGATTTTGACTTTCCCGTTCATGTTTCCGTTCATGGATTTCATGACGCGGAAGATGTTTTTGATAGATTCCTTCCCGGAGCCATCGTTTGGATGCGCTTTTCCAGCATAAATAATCTGAATCGGCCCTGTCTTTTCCGCTATATTTATTAGACGCTGAGGATCAGAAATCAACAGATCAGGTCGTTTATACGCGGTTTGTCTGCGGGCAAACCCAATCGTGAAATAATCATAGTTCATACCGACATTATATCTGCTATTTACAAAATCGATAAGGTTCTTTTTTGCTTCCATGTGTGCAGTCCAGATATCGTTTTTATCGATACCAAATGCTGATCGCAGACTATATGGGTCAGATCGCCACCCGGGCATATTTGTATCAAACAATCGTTTAAATGGCTCAGAAACCCAGGTTAAGCTATGAACTCCATTGGTAATAGAATCAATAGAATACCCCGGGAACATCAACCGGGAAACCTCACCGTGTTTCTTTGCCACACCATTCACATAATGACTGAAAAAGAGCGCAAGCCGCGTCATATTCAATTTGTTTTCAAAGGTAACGTCATGGACAATCTGCTCAGGGATCATATCCCCAAGCATCGTCTTTGCAGCCCCCATATCGAACTGATCATGACCCGCTGCAACTGGAGTATGCGTTGTGAACACACATTTTTCCCGTACTTTTTCCACATCATGGTATCGTCTGAACAATTCAAGAGTACCTAGAGCCGCATGACCTTCGTTCATATGATATTTTTCAATGGTTGTATATCCTAGTGCTTCTAATGCGCGAACACCACCGATGCCAAGAACAATCTCCTGAGAAAGACGATATTTAGTATCACCACCGTACAAATATTTTGTGATTTCACGATCCTGTTCGCAGTTTCCTTCGACATTGGTATCAAGGAAAAACACAGGGATGATGTAATCGTTAACCCCGCGTACCAGATAATGCCAGATGCGGATATGAACGGTTCTGCCTTCAATAGTCACACTGGTTTTACTTGGGAGTAGTGTGAGAAAATCATTGATGTTGAAGTTAAATGGGAGCTGTATCTGATTTCCATCAAGATCAAGTTCTTGGTAAAAATATCCTTTTTCTGAGAGGAGAGTAACACCAACGATAGGGACGTTGAGATCTGCGCAGGATTTTAGCGTATCTCCTGCCAGCACACCAAGACCGCCGCTGTAGGTGGGAATGTGCTCATCGATTCCAATCTCCATCGAGAAATACGCGATTTTTGGTTTCCCATTTGGATTGGCAAAACCTTCTCCATCATCCTTTATTTCTAATGTCAATGTATCCATCTCTCTCCATCCATGTTTCACTATTTTATTTAGTGAGGTACTACCAGGCAATGCTTTACCAGTTTATCTTTTTTTTCTAACCCCCAATACACGACGTCTGACAGAAACGTGAGACGTTATGAATACATGATTCCATCATAATCCTTTGATGTTGATTGTTTTTTGCGGGAAGAACATTTGACTCCTTTTCGCTGTTGTTTTCTTCCGATGAAACTAAAATCATTTCGAACCAAACGAACATAGGTTGTTCCTGGAAGAATGTCTAAACGGACGATGCCATGTGTTTGAAGTTTCTTCAACGTCCGCAACAAAACCGTTTGAGATACATGAAGTTTTTTTTGGATCTGCGTAACAGTGATTGGATATGTTTTCTGCAGCTGTATAATGATTTGTTCCTCTAGGCTACCGACAATGATCTCGATCATACTCAAAAAATGAATCTATACGCATTCATAGGCACGTCGATCTGTTCCATCAGCTTTGAACATGTTCATAACGTCATTGTGCATCTCTAAAGGATAACCATCTGGGAAATCTATGCATCCTCGACAGGTTTCAAAACCGATTGCTTTCTTTAAACCATCGATACTGATATATCCTAGAGAATCCGCACCGATCTCCTTTGCAATTTCACCCCAGCTTTTAATGTTTCCTTTTTGATCTCGGGCGATGAACTCTTTTCTACTTCGCATATCAATACCCAGATAGCAAGGTGCAATCAACGGAGGGCAACCGATTCGCACATGGACTTCTTTTGCACCAGCGTTTTTTATCCCTCGGACTATTTTACGGATGTTGGTGCCGCGAACAATCGAATCATCGAGTAACACCACACGTTTTCCTTCAAGAACTGATCGCAGAAACGATAAACCCTCATTAACGATTTTGTCTCTGCCTTCTTGTGTCTGTTGAATAAACGATCGCTCAAATTTATCTTTCATAAGACCCTCGTCAATAGGGATCCCTGATTCTTGTGAAAAACCGGTTGCATATCTTCGCCCTGACTCAGGAACTGGGACAACGATATCGGCTTTAACCGGTTGTTCTTGTGCTAGAATCCGTCCGATTTCTACTCGAACATTATGAATTGATCGATTATTGATCCTTGAATCTGGTTTTGCAAAATACACAAACTCAAACATACACGGTTTTTCCTGTTTTTTTATGATCTGTTTTTCATGGATGCAGCCATCTTGGTCAATGATGATTACTGATCCTCCTGGGATGTCTTTTACGTATTCGAAATTGATTTTTTTAAACACCCGTGTCTCAGAAGTCAGACAGTACATACCATCATGTTTCCCTAGAACAAGCGGGCGGAGTTTATAAGGATCGGTCATTGCAAACAGATACGGGTTTTTTCCTGAGTCCGCAAGAAACAACGCAGAATAACTTCCTTTTATTTGATGCATCACTGTTTCACAGGCATTAAAAATCGTATCTGTATCCAACTCCTTATGATATAACAGATCAGCCATTGGAAGCAAGAGCCACTGGATGTCACAGACTGTTCGTGGGATCCGATTTGTTTTTGTTTCCATTTCTATCGTATTGTAAATATTTCCATTATGAACTGCGGCAAGAAAAGGGTTGACTAGATATTCAGGTTGAGAATTTCGTTTTAATGATTCTATATCATCCATCCCAGCAGTTGAATATCGTGTATGGCCTAATCCCACGTTTCCAGGTGTATCGATTTTTTTTGGTTCATTGAAGATTTCACGAACCAGCCCTATGTCTTTAGTCACGTGGATATTTCCATCATAGGTGATTCTACCAGCAGATGATTGACCACGATGTTGAAGGGCAAGTAAACTATGATAAATAAGGCGAGAAACAGGCTGCCTCCCGATAATGCCGATAACACCACACATGCAGGAAAGGGGAATGAAGAAGCATTATATAGGTTTTGTTGAGGAGCATTTCTTCAGAGAAAAAATAAAAGATGCTGACGAAGGTTTTATAAAACAACCGCAGCATTCCGCGAGACACATGTCTGATGAATGGACGATGAATCCTGAACAAAAACCAGATACATCACTTGATATTGAATTCTTAAAAAAAGAAGTAGGGCAACGGTTTCCGTTCTACGATATGAAATTCAATGCAGATACAGCCATTTTTTTCTGCAGAATCGATGAATTCTCCAGAGAGGATGCTTTTGATTCACTGCGTGTATCTCTTTCTGAAAAAGGATACATCCCCATGCTTCGCTACGAGAAAGGCGAACACATCATCTACGTTCTAAAAAAACCTAAGATAAAGAAAAAACCAGTGTGGATAAACATCGTTCTTTTCATCGCAACCGTGTTTTCGACAACACTTGCAGGGTCTCTTCAATGGGTTGGTATCGATAATGTTGATTGGATGAAAATATTTTCACCATTTTATCTCTGGGATGGATTTATCTTTTTCTCGGTACCGTTAATGTTGATTCTTGGTGTGCATGAAATGGGTCATTATTATGCTTCAAAAAAACATCATGTTGACGCTTCACTGCCCTACTTTATCCCTTTACCGCCACCGTTTATTTTAGGCACTTTTGGCGCCATTATCTCCACGAGAGAACCTATTCCAAATAGAAAGACCCTCCTTGATATCGGCGTCTCTGGTCCCATTTGCGGGTTCCTTGTAGCAATCCCCATCGTTTTTTTAGGATTCTTCTTGATGCAACAGCATCCTATTATACCATCTACCGCAGATAGTCTTACTTTAGCATCTCTTGTTATGCCATCCCTTCTTATTCAAGGGATTCAGAGTTTTTTTGCGGTATCTCAGAATGCAGTGATTCATCCAACATTGTTCGCAGGGTTGGTTGGTATCTTTCTCACCGCAGTGAATTTACTGCCAATTGGACAGTTAGATGGTGGTCATGTCGCTCGTGCATTTCTCAAAGAAAAACATAAATACGCAAGTTGGGCGGTAATTGGTGTCCTTCTCATCTTAGGAATGTTGTATACAGGATGGCTTATGCTTGCTTTCATTGTTCTTTTCTTAATTGGAACGCAACATCAGCCACCTCTGAATGAAAGCGACGCACTTGATTCGAAACGAAAGTTTCTTGGCGTCATCATCTTGATTGTATTCATCGTTTCTTTCGCACCGATTCCATTTTAGTAAATATTTCTGCTGAGAAAAAAAATCATCGTAATAGTTTAATACCCACAAAGCAATTGCCTAGTTGAATTGATTCATATGAAAACATACCTTACAATACTGGTCAACAGCGAAGGCGCACCACCATCTGAAATTAAAAACCAACTCCTTAACATGGGGTTTAAAGCAACCAAAGGAAACTATGATTTCGTCTACGAATGGAAAGACAAACACTCCGACGTAAATGAGCTCGTCTGGTTCGCTGACAAGGTTCACTCTGCGTTAAAAAACAGTAAAGTCTATTTCACGATTGAGACATCTTAAGGTTTCTTTTTTTCTAGTTTCTTAAGCGTGTCGCTGAGAACACCCATTAACGTATGGTATTCCCAGTACGATGGCATCGATCGTCCAATGAGACGTTTAAACATGATTTTTGTGTTTTTTTTCTTATGTGTTGGATACGATACCTCGTCGAGAATTTGGGAAAAAAACTCAAACATTTTTTCTTTTTCGACAGGATCTATCTGTTTTTTCACTCTTTTTTTATCTGATTTACTGCAATACAAGGAGTATAAAAACACGGCGACCGAATGAGAGAGATTCATTGATGGATACCATTCGCTTGTGGGAATCTTCACCATGATGTCACATCGGGCGATCTCCTCGTTAAACAACCCAAAATCCTCTCTGCCAAATACTAGACCTATGTTTCCTTTCACCATAGAGATCTTCTGCACAAAATCCGCAACAAGTACAGCCTCTCTTAAATGTCGTTTCTCATTAATGTTCTCTACTGATGATGTGGCAACGAGAAAATCAAAACCTTTGACAGCCTCTTCAAACGAAGAATATTTTTTTGCAGAATCCAATATTTTCTGTGCGTGCATCGCTCGACTGTAACATTCATCATCGAACGGATGAGGATTCACGAGCACAAGATGTTCGATGTCAAAATTCATCATTACTCGTGCAACAGAACCAATATTCCCCCCGTATTTCGGTTCTACGAGAATAACGGAAAACTGGGTGCTTTTATTTTTGTCGACCATGAAACCTAGAAAATCCTTTTTTTATTTGATATTAAGTTCTTCGTCTTTTTCCTCAAGCATTTTCTGGTATTTTGATGGAAGATGCTTCACAGCACTCGCGAGTTCTCGGTGTTTCTTTAAAATTTCAGATCGTTTATCGGTTTTAATTTCATCTAAAACAAACTTTCTTTTCTTTAAGAAACTATACACGTAATACAGTCCGATGCCAAGAATAACAAGACCAAAAATAAGGATGTATGCATTCCATTCACCAAACGAGATGACAAAATTAAACAAAGAACTCGTGTTGTTTATGAGATCACGTGCCCAATACCAGAATGCTCCCATAATCAGGAGTAACAATCCGACAATGATGCATATTCCACTAAAAACTAGTACGTATTCCCTTAAGAACTTCACGATTTTTTCAAGCATGGTTCACCTCTTTTCTTAGTAGCTTTTTGCAAACCGCATCCATGTCTGTGCAGGTTTCCCGCAGACCGGACATGTTGCGTTGCAATCATCTTTTTCAATTGGTTCGCCTAACGTGTTCCCCTCTAAAAGATTTTCGATTTCAAGCGCACACTCTTTTGTTCGACACCATGGGAACTCGATTATTCCTTGTTTTTCTTTTCCTTCATCAAGGGTGTGGACGCGATGGATGTTACTATCAAGTAGTTTTTTTGCTTGGGTTGCAAGATGCTGAGAAATTTTTTCAAGTGTTTGTCGTATCGTTGGGATAGCTGACTCGACAGGGATAAAGAGTTTTTCTCCGGTGTCACGACGTACAATTACAATCTGTTTTTTTTCCAGGTCTTTCGGTCCGATTTCCACCCGTAATGGGACTCCTTTCAGCTCCCATTCATAATATTTGTTACCAGGCGTAATCTCTCGCATATCTACAAATGTGCGTAAGTGTTCTTTTTTGAGTTGTTCGCAGAGTTTTTCACATGCGTCGTTTACAAGGGTTTCTTTTCCTTTGAATATGATAGGGGTGATGACAACTTGATTTGGTGCAACCTCTGGTGGGAGAATCAATCCTTTGTTGTCTCCATGAACCCCTATGAGAGCGCCTAGGATCCGTTCGCTCATCCCATAGGTGGTCTGATAGCAATGTTTGTGTTTTCCGTCTTCTGCTTCGTAGGTGATTTCATAGGGTTTGGCAAAATTATCACGGTACTGATGAATGGAGCCCATTTGCAGGGTTCTGCCGGATGGCATCAGTACATCGATGCTGATTGTATAATACGCGCCAGCGAACTTATCCCATTCAGGCCGTCTGTTGAAAATAAATGGAAGGCATAATCTTTTGAAGAGTCGCTCTGCGATCTCTTTATCTTCTTGTATTTGTCGTTCTGCATCCTCGAAATCTACATGGCAGGTATGCGCCTCAAAGAAATGAATCTCACGGACACGGATGAATGCTCGGGTTTGTTTTGTTTCATAGCGGAAGGTGTTCACAATCTGAAAGATTTTCAGTGGAAGATCAGTATGAGAACGAATCCACAACGAAAAGATAGGGTACATCGCAGTCTCAGATGTCGGCCGTAGCAGCCAGCGTTCCTCAAGAGTATTCAATCCTGCATGGGTGATCCAGTATACTTCTTTTCCAAATCCTTGGATGTGTTCTTCTTCTTTTTTGAAAAATGATTCAGGGATTAAGAGCGGAAAATAGACTTCTTGATGGTTGGTTTTTTCCATTTCCTCGCGGATAAGTCCATCTACATACGTCATGAGTTTCCAGCCGTATGGTCTCCAAACGTTCATTCCTTTGATAGGGTATCGTTTGTCACAAAGATCCGCTAGTTCAACTATTTCGTTGTACCATTCGTTGAAATCCTCGGTTTTTTTGACTTTTGTCTCAGGCATGAAAACTCAACTGATACACGAAAAAGGAGTGTTGTTATTAAAGATAATGGTTTTAAAAAAGACTTACGCTCCTCTGCTCTCTTTTGCCTTGGGTCTCAGCTCATGTGACAGGCATCGTCTGCATCGTTCTGCTCGTACAGCATTGGATGCGCCGCAATGCATGCATATTTGTTTGAGGAGTAACCGTTTTTCTGCCTCGGGGAATTTCGCCATCTGTTATCGCCTTTTTCTGGTGTACCCTGGAATAACCCTATCCTATTTAAAGATAATTGTCCGCTCCACCAGGTTGGGTGATACATAAAGATCAAAGAACCCATCTTTTGTTTTTTTAGAAAGAAAATATACTTAACTGAACAAGCACATTTCCATTTCTGTGAATAAGACTGCAGATAAAAAAAGGCCTCTGCTAAAAAACAATCCAAATAAGAAACAGAAACAAGGGTTTTCATTTATAAAGAAAATGTTGGTTATAAAAAGAAGAGAAAGCAAATTTAGTAAAGTCATCCTTGTATTGTTTCTTTTCTTTGCATGCTGGGTTTTTCTGCAGGTTGCAGCACCATTTGCATTACCGACTGGAAGTGTACAGGATCTTTCTGGTGTTGTTGCATACTCTGATAATGATCAAATAATAAGCACCATGAATTTCCCGTGGAATGTGATCTATACGTTAGGGGATCGACTCTGTCATCAACAAGCAGAACGCTCCTTTTTTCTGAATGGAAATCAGATGCCGTTTTGTGTTCGGTGTACTGCTATATGGTTAGGTTTTGCGATTGGTCTTGGATTTATGGTGTTTTTTAGCCTGGAACTAAATGAAAAATTTTTATTTGTATTACTTATTAGTTTAGTACCGATCGGTATCGATGGCGTTGGTCAACTTTTTGGTCTATGGGAAAGCACGAATATCATTCGTATGATAACCGGTATATTAGCAGGATTTGTCTGTGGGATTGCAATCGGCATTATCCGAGATGAGGTTATTAGTACACAATTTTTTGCCAATGTCAACATTTTTCATAAAAATAAATCGTAAACCTTATAAACGTCGCTCTTGTTTAATATGTACCATTAACTAGTGGTAAAGGAGATAAAATATGGATGAAAAAGATATGAAAAATATAGCAAAAATTGTGACGATCATAGCAATCGTTTTGTGCATAGTAAGCCTCATCCTACCGTGGAACAGTTTTTCTGTAAATCTTATGGGCATTAATATGGGTGCTGATTTTTACCCATGGAGTGGTCATGTTTTTGTGAGCGGTTCATTCCTCGGACAATCATCTACCTCAGCGGATATTTGGATGATCCTGTATACGTATACGGTTGGTACTGCTCCAACAGGAAGTAGCACAACAACGAATCCAACTGCTGGAAATAACACAGCGATAGCACTGTTTATATTATCGTTTATCTTTGTAATCATCGCGCTTATCTTTGGATTGCTTTCCATCCGATCCATTAAACAAAATAAAAGCATGATGCCTCTAATTGCTGCGATTGTATCGTTACTCGCAATCATTCTGTTCTTCGCAGGGATTAGCACAGTACTTTCTTCTGATACCACGGGGACAGCTGGTAACATGTTTAAATGGACGTACGGTTTCTTCACTATGATTATCACGATGATTTTGTTTTTCGTCTCGTTCGGTCTGCTTAAAAGTATAAAACCAGCAATGCCAACAATGCAAACGACAGAAACAGTACCGCCCGCTCAATAATCAGAGCACATCTCATTATTTTTTTCTTTTTTACTTTTTATAATGCATGAGCATAATCTTTATACGGTCGGCATTGATTATTGCATTATTTATTAGTATAAATGAGGAGAGAAAAATATGGACGAAACACCACCAGTAAAAAAAGTAGAAGGAACAGTAAAACTAAAACGACTAGACCCTTGGTCGTTAGCAAAAATCTACGCAATTCTTGGAGCAATAGGAGGATTCATCGGAGGAATCTTCATTGCAGCTATTGCAGCAATGGCATCATCAATACCTGGTGCAGCGACAGCAGGACTGGGCTTATGGGTTGGCTTTGGTGTCCTTTCAGTAATAATAATGCCCATATTATGTGCCATTGGTGGATTAATAGGTGGAATCATCGCGGCCGTCCTCTATAATCTCGTAGCTGGATGGGTCGGCGGCATTGAAATGAAGTTTGAATGAAAAACCATTCATTCTTTCTTCTTTTTTTCAAAACAACATATCTTGATAATCAAACCAAAACTATTTATGGAAGAAATGTGTATAATATATAGGACTTCATTAGAGAAGAAAGGGGTTTTCTGAGATGAATGTAAAAAAAAATATGGACATTCTTAACAGCATCTGGAATAAAAACGAGGGAAACAGCCTTATCTGCCCTCAATGTAAGGGCACCCTTACGATGATTCAATTGGATCCGATATTAGACACTGAAGGCCCGTACACCCCGTATAAAACAATCATCGAATGCTCTTCGTGTTCTTTTACTTTGGAAACCGAGTCGTTTACTATTCTTGGAAGTGTCAAAGATTTTGATGAAGAATCTGTTGAGCTTGGTAGTTGGTCCCCAAGCGGGGTACGTGTTTTGTCTAAATATAAACATGTGTTGAATCCAGATCTTCTAAAAAAACTTAAAAAATCCGGGGAACTCGTTGAATTTATTATCGTTAATAACCAGGTTGTGCAAGTAATCGGATGACACTTCAGCATCCCCAGCCCCTAAAATATCTTAACATGAAGATCTCACCTTTTTTTTCATCGAGAAAATCAGAAAATATTTTCCCAAAATTTTTTTTGATAGGAAAAACGTAAAATAGAGGGTTTAAGCTTACCATTGACAGGGTTTTCATGAAAGCAGTGATTTTAGCGGCAGGCGAAGGAAAGAGACTCAGGCCATTTACCGAAACAATGCCAAAGGTGATGCTTCCTATCGCCAACAAACCAATCCTTGAATACGTTTTTGATGCAGTAAAATACAGCGGGATCGACGAACTCATTGTCGTCGTCGGATACAAAAAAGAAGTCATCATGGATTATTTTAAAGATTACAACAACATCAAAATAACCTACGTCACCCAGGATAAACAACTTGGTACAGCGCATGCCATCCTGCAAGCAAAAAAACACATAAAAGACTCATTTATTGTTCTCTCAGGAGATAATATCATCGATCAGAAAAGCATCACAAAACTCATGAAGGAAAAATCAGAATATACCCTTCTCATCAAAGAACATCCACATCCCTCAAAATATGGTGTCGTATTCGTAGAAAAAGGTGGACTAAAAAAAATCGTAGAAAAACCAACTGGAGAAGAAACCGAGAAATTCATCTCCACAGGTATCTATAAACTTCCTCGTTCAGTATTTAACGAAATAGAAAAAGCGACATCCCTTGGTGTGTACGGTATGTCATCCGTCTTTCAGCTTCTTATCGAAAGCGGTAAAACAATTACTACGGTCACTGCTGGACTCTGGAGAGATATCGTTTATCCCTGGGATCTTATCCACGTGAACGAAACCATGATCCAAGGTCCATCAAAACCTTCGATTAGCGGCGTCATCGAAAACGGAGTCACTATGAAAGGCGCAGTATCTATTGGAAAAGACACGAGAATCTACTCCGGGTGCTATATCGTCGGACCAGTTGTAATAGGAGATGGTTGTGAAATCGGTCCGAACGCCTGCATTTTCCCATCAACAACCATTGGAAACAACTCCGTAGTTCATCCGTTCTCTGAAATCAGAAACAGTATCATCATGGATGATGTTCATATTGGCTCAAATTCTTCGCTTTCTCATTCAATCATCGGTCGAGGCAGCATCCTTGGTGATTCATTCTCAAACATACCTGGTAAAACCACGATTGAGATTGAAGGAGAATATAAAAAAGTTGATACGATTGGTACCATGATAGGAGAAAACTCCACTATTGGTAATCATATCGTTGTTGAACCTGGTGTACTCATCGGCAGAAACTGCACAATAACCTCATTAAAACAAATAACAAAGCATATACCCAGCGAAAGCAGAGTGATGTAACGTGTGTGGAATCATTGGTTATGTTGGATTTCGAAAAGCAAGCACGGTTTTGATCGATTGTTTAAAACGACTTGATTACCGGGGATACGATTCTGCAGGTGTAGCGATCATTGACAAAAAAATGAAGGTGTATAAGGAAGTTGGGGAGATCGCCAACGTCGAAAAGACCATACCAAAACTAGATGGAACAACAGGTATCGGACATACCAGATGGGCAACACATGGAAAAGTAAACAAAGAAAACGCGCACCCTCATGTGAGTTGCAACAAAAAAATAGCATTAATACATAACGGAATCATTGAAAACTATAAAAAACTTCGAGAAGAACTAGAAAAAAATGGTCATATCTTCACTTCGCAGACTGATACGGAAACCATTGTTCATCTTATCGAACAGGAATATAAAGGAAATTTAGAGGACGCAGTATGTTCTGTATTGAAAAAATTAAAGGGTTCTTATGCACTTGTCGTCATCTGTGAAGATGAGCCGGGAAAAATCGTTGGCGCAAGAAAAGAAAGCCCACTGGTGATCGGTGTGGGGGATAACGAAAATTTCCTTGCATCAGATATCCCTGCTCTTCTCAAATACACAAACCGGGTGATGTACCTTGATGATGGAGAGGTTTGTATCATCACCAAAGACAAGGTAACAGTCTTTGATTCTAATAAAAAACAAATAAAGAAAAAAGAAAACATCATCGACTGGACTATCAAAGATGCAGAGAAATCAGGGTTTCCTCATTTTATGCTCAAAGAAATCTATGATCAGCCGGACACTATTCATCAGGCGCTTAGGGGAAGGATATCTGAGATTAACCGATCGATCGAGTTTCCGATACGAGTAGAAAAACTTCTTGGAAACGGGATAGACTCTATTCATATTGTCGCCTGTGGGACATCCTACTACTCAGGGCTTGTTGGTAAATATCTTATCGAACAACTAACCGACATCCCTGTGATCGTCGAACTTGCCTCAGAGTATCGATTTTTTGGAATAAAAAACAAGTCAGCTCTTGTGATTGCCATCACTCAATCAGGTGAAACAGCGGATACTCTTGCTGCGTTACGACAAGCTGAAAACTCAGGGTGTAAAACCCTTGTGATCACAAACATGATAGGAAGCACCGCGACACGGATATCTGATGGATTTCTCCTAACGCAATCAGGTCCTGAGATCGGTGTAGCTGCAACAAAAACCTTCACCGCTCAGATTGTAGTTCTTTTTTTGATTGCTTTGAAACTTGGATTGTTACGTAGGACCCTTGGGTCTGATGAAGCGTATCATCATATCATTGGTCTTAAAGAGATACCGCAGCAGATACGGCAAGTACTGGAAAAAAATAATGATATCCTTGATGTTGCAAAAAAAATTTCGCATGCACAATCTGTTTTTTTCATTGGACGAGGAATAAATTATCCGTTGTCATTAGAAGGTGCTTTGAAACTCAAAGAAATATCTTATGTTCATGCTGAGGGGTTTGCTGCAGGGGAGCTTAAACATGGTCCCTTTGCGCTTCTTACAAAAGAAACACCTGTTGTTGCTATCGTTACCCATGATGCCACTTATGAGAAAATCCTGACAAACATCGGCGAGGTGAAAGCACGAGGATCCCCGGTTATCGCAATCGCGGATGAACAAGACACCGATATTATTAACCAAGCTGATTTTGTGTTATCGTTCCCATCAAACAACGATCTGAGTTCTTGCCTTTCCATTACGGTTATTCTGCAGCTTCTTGCGTATCATGTCGCAAATCTGAGGAAATGTTCGATTGATAAACCTCGTAATCTAGCTAAATCAGTTACCGTTGAATAAAGGAGATGAAAAAAAACATGAAATGTGTGATCCTTGCGGCTGGTGAAGGGAAACGAATGCATCCATTGACGTTCACCCGGCCGAAGATTATGCTCCCCCTTGCAGGTAAACCTCTTGTTGAATGGAACCTTATCAATGCAAAAGCAGCAGGGTTTAAAGATTTTGTTTTTGTAGTTGGATATCGAAGTGAAATGGTGAGAGACTTTTTTGGTGACGGAAAAAAATGGGATGTACACATCGAATATGTGAATCAGGGAAAAGCACTGGGGACTGCGCATGCGATCAGTATGGCAGAACCATTTGTGGATGATTGTGTTGTAGTCTGCGGAGACACTATTTTTGGTAACGAAGACATAAAAAACATAAGAAAAAAACAAATAAGTATCGGACTAACAACTGTAGAAAACCCTAAAGAATACGGGGTTGTCGAAATAAAAGATAAATCTGTTGTGAAGATATATGAGAAAATGGAAACGCCGTCTTCAAACGTGATCAATGCAGGTATCTATCATTTCACCAAAAAAATCTTTGATTATATAAAAAAAACTGAGAAGTCACCTAGAAGTGAATATGAGATTACTGATTCCATAAACCTTTTACTACAGAAAGAGAACATGCAGGGTGTTTTTTTAAAAGAATGGAGGGATGTTGTCTACCCCTGGCACCTTCTGGATGCAAACGAAGAACTCCTGAAAAAACAAGAAGAAAAAATCACTAAGGGAACAATCGAAAAATATGCGACGATCAAAGGAAATGTTACCATCGGTAAAAACACCATAATCATGAATGGAAGTCACATAGAAGGACCCACAATTATTGGAGAGGATTGTAAGATCGGACCGAACTGCTACATCAGGCCATCCACAACAATAGGAAATCACTGTCACATTGGGAATGCCTGCGAGATAAAAAACTCAATTATTATGAATGAGAGTAACGTACCACATAACAGCTATGTTGGAGATTCGATTATTGGAGAAAAATGTAATCTTGGGGCAGGAACAAAAATAGCGAATCTCAGACT
>JAPKYE010000051.1 GCA_026394495.1 Methanobacteriota archaeon
ATCAAAAGTAATATAATAATTGGCACTATAAACTCCGTTAGCGATCGATGCTGTTAAAGTGTGAGACCAGTTTTTGGTACTTAAATTAATAGTCGCTGTCCCACTGCTGACGGGGTTGTTTTCCGGGTCTTTAGCAGTCCCTGATATTTGTATGTTCTGTCCTTTCTGATAAGTTTGTTTGTCAGTACTAACATTAACATTTAATGCTGTTTTGATTTCAACGTAAATATCCGCCCATTGAGTTAAACCTCCACCTGTACTTGTCACCCTATACTTAAAACTCCCAGCATCTGCACTAGCCCCAGCATCAAAAGTAAGGTTAGAACTATAACTAGGAGTACCACTTGAAGGATTAATAGCAACATCGACACCTGCGGGCGTAATTTCTTGCCATTCTCCGCTAAGCGACACAATATCCTTTGCTCCCATCATGAATATCACTGTAATCGTAGCTGTAGCTGTATCACTCCGGATCATAGATACAGAAGCAGGATTAGCCAACACTAGATAACTCATACCTATAACTCCTACTTTAACGTCTATATTTCTTGTTATATTTGAAGAGCTTATAGCGTTTATACGACAAGTAAATTCCCCTGTGTCTGTATCTCCACTTGTTTGAAAACTCAAAGTGGATGTAAAATCAGTTTTATTCTGCTCAGTAGTTAAAGCAATGGTTATCCCGCCAGGTTCGATTCCTTGCCATTCGCAGGAGAGAGTGATGTTTTCATGTTCTCCAAAAACTTTCTCTATGGTTAGAGATGTACTACTGGTGGTTCCCCTCAATATTTGAAGAGAGACGGTGCTGGCCGTCAATGAGAAATTAAATACGGTCAGGTTTCTAATTTCTGAAAACTCACCAGCATTTCCAGCGTTATCCACAGCTCTGACACGCCAATGAAGCTGACCAGTCACAGTCTCGGTGAGACTAAGTGTTGCATTATCTAAAGTATTCTCATCCACTAATGGAGAGGAAAAATCCTGATCATTATCCACCTGCAAAGTATAATAAGCTATATCTGAAACCTGAGAAGTATTCGTGGTATTATCAGTCGTTGAACTCCAACTAAAGGTCACACTACTGCTCTCAGAAGCAGAACCGTTTGCTGGAGAACTAAGGTTTACTGATAAGGGGGGAGTAGTATCTACTATGAAACTCCATGTTTCAGAAGAATTAGTTCCTTGGGAGTTGTTGGCGACAACCCGCCAATGCCGTCTACCCTCAGATAAAGCGTATCCGACTGGAGTTGCATAGCTAGTTGTTGAGGATGCAAGGGAGACGTTTATGTGTTCAACTAAAAAATCAGATTCGTTGCTTACATGGAGGGTGTTGTTTTCTTGGTTTTCTCCGTTGGTCCATTGGAAGGTAGGTATGATGTCGTTTGTATAGCCGTTGTTTACAGGTGATGTAAGTGTTGGCTTAGTTGGAATAGCTACTTCTTCGCTGCCCATAGAAAAGAATCCTCCGTTAGTGGCGTTTTCTATAGTGTTATACTCAGCATTTATCCAAGCTGCACTTCGAGCTATCTTTGAAACTCTTACTTCATCTAATGTTCCGGTAAACCATTGGGCTTCGCTTCCTCCACCACCATAACCACCAACAGCCATACTCGTTGTGTCAAGAGCATTTGATGTTACCGCTTGAGATGTACTAACTCCTCCGCCGTTACCAATAAGAGTTTGGGTTGTTCCATTTCTCATGAAAACCAGATTATTCCATGCGCCGTCCGGCAGAGTTACAAAAATTCCATATGGAGCGCTGCCTTGTTGTATTCCTCCACCCCAAGAATTAGCCGCACCGTTGTTTCTTCCTATCCAAAAACCTCCCGTGTAACTTTTATCAGCTAATCGTTCATAGGCTCTATTATCTGCATTATCCTTAAACCATATAGAAACTGAAAAATCGGTAAACTGTGTTGTTATCCCTGTTGGAAACCTGTCATTTCCATCAAAACTATAGGCACTAACAATTTTACCAGATGAAGTTGCTGTAGGATTACTACCACCGCCTGGTAATGTTAATGTGTTACCATAGCTTGTGCTATCCGAAAGAGAATTCATATGCCAAACAGCGATATAATTTCCATCCCATACTCCTTGTGTATTCTGCTGATTGCTACAGCCAGCATTGCCATAATATATATAGATCTCAGTATCAGAACTACTTGACAAACTAGTTACATTTACCCATGCAACCAATGCACCTGTTCCAGAAGCATATGACTCTATCTGATGATTTAACTTGTTGCCATTAATGTCTGCAAATACAATATCATCACCATCGGATTGTGCAGTATCTTTTAGATCAGTATCTGTTATGTTAAGTAATACTGGGAAGTTGGTTTGGGTACTTGGAACTTGATTGTGGTTAAGTGTTATTAACTTTCGATAACTCCAATCCAAATCCCACCAAGGTGCAGGATCGTACCAGCTCAGATTAACAGAAGACGAACCACCAGAACGAGAAAAAACCGTAACCACCGTAGTATATTCCTTAATCTTCGTATCATGAACAACCCATTGCCCCTGCCATACACCACGAAAGATTGTGCCCGAAACCAGAGATAGATTTACAAGATTAAAACCATGCTCATGAAAAAAATCTGCTTGTACTTTCTTAACACCAAAAAAATCTAAAACAGAAATAGTAACAGTCAACAGATCACCGGGTTGAACTTTAGTTGGATAAACTGAACTGCTAATAATTACCGGGCTAGATGTAATAATTGATGACTCTACTTGAGGTATAACTATCGAGAAGGGTAAAAGTAAGATTGCAACTAGTAAAATAGCGCAGAAACTGATTAGATTAGCAATTCTTTTTTGTTGCATCTGCATCCTGCTCATTTGTTTTTCTATTTTTTCTCGTTTTCCTTTCCTTTTTCTTTTCAAACTTTCTTCCTAGTATTCTTTGTTTTTTAGAAAGATGCGCGATTTTACTTTCATATTCCTGGAAAAGCTGATCGTAGGTTTCTCGAGTAATTGAATAATCTGAATAATAATAGATAGCGTTTTTCTCTTTTAATTTTTGGAATTCATTGATCTCATTTCTCAGATTACGAAGTTTAATCTTACCACGTTTTCTATTAGCAAAATAACCTGCAAAAGACACCATTACAATAATTGTAAGAGTTGTTGCCCACCAATACCGCAAAAGATAACTCATTAACTTCGTATGGACAATCTCAACACTTTTTAGATCCACAATTTTAGAGTTACCATAGGCATCTTCTGCAGTCACGTTAATTTTCCAATTTCCAATATCTTCTTCTGTTGGAATATACGTAGCAGTATACATCCCCATCCCAGATTTACTTTTACTGAATATCGTTTCCGTGCCATTAGGCCCTATCACGGTTATCATGCTGTTTTCAACAGGATCACCATTGGGATATAGAGCCTCTAACGTTATACTAATTGGTTCACCCACCTCAGCTAAATCCCCTGGTTTGAGTTCAATAAGATTCAACGTAAGCTCGACAGCAGATACTTTAATATCTATGGAATTAAAACCTACTTTGAGTTTTTCATCCTCATATTTTTTACCTTCAACATACACATTCCCAGTACCTAACATGAAATCATAACCAAGATCATAACTACATGAATAGATTCCAGGTGAACCTTCTGAAAAAACTAATATCTCACCAGATGCCAAACAAGTCTTTACCTCAGATCCTTGCACCCGCTCATTATCTTGATTAACGAGAGAGATAGTAAAAGTTACGGTGTTTCCTCTTTTAAAAACTTGACCGACAGTTGGGCTGAGAAAATTAATAGAATATTGTTCGTAGATCTCAGGGGTTTCCACTGAGATACTCGTTGTTTGCGGAGACGGGGTTTCATGCCCTTTCGTATCTGTGGCAGTAACTGATATATTCCAGTTGCCATCTGGTTTATCAAAAGTAATATAATAATTGGCACTATAAACTCCGTTAGCGATCGATGCTGTTAAAGTGTGAGACCAGTTTTTGGTACTTAAATTAATAGTCGCTGTCCCACTGCTGACGGGGTTGTTTTCCGGGTCTTTAGCAGTCCCAGACATGTCTTTTGAAATATCTATGTATATGTTCGCTGTTTTAGAAAGTCCGGATGAGTCACCGGTTATCCGAAAGACAAAACTTCCTGCTGCTGCTTGGTTTGATGTTGTAAACGTAATTGTCGAGTCAAAATCAGGTGTTCCTGAGTCGGGGTTAAATCCTGTTGTAACACCACTTGGGGTGCTACCAATCCAAGTACCTGAAAGAGTAACGGTGCCAAGAGCACCTTGATCGAAGTTAACCGAAATTGTAGCGGTGGCCTGGTCACTTCTTATTAATGAAAGTGAACGTGGAAATGCGTCTAATGAGAACAACATGGTATAGACAGTTATTTCAATGGTGGCCGAGTGATTGATGCCTGATGTGCTTGTAGCGTTTATTGTACAGCTGAATGTTCCTGTAGATGCACTATCTCCGCAGGTAAAAGTGACTGTAGAAGTAAATGGAACAGGTGCCTCTTCAGTACTAAAACTTACAGTTATTCCACTCGGTGAGTTGCTGCCACTCCATTGGCTGCTGAGGTTAACATTTTCTATATCGCCGAAGATAAGGGTAATACTTAGGTCTGTAGATCCGCTGGTTCCTCTTTTTATTTGAAGCAATGTTGAATCTGCAACGAGAGAATAACTGAAGATGATGAGTGTTCTGTTTGCTGACCAATTTCCCGGATTTCCTGCGTTGTCCCATGCCCTGACACGCCAATATAGTTGTCCTGTTACAGTTTTAGTAAGACTAAAGGTTGCGTTATCTGAAGTATATTCATCTACTGATAGTGAAGAAAAATCTTGATCATCATCTACTTGTAATTGATAATTTGCTATGTCTGAAACTTGAGATGTGTTTATTGTGTTGTCTGTTGTTGAGTCCCAGCTGAATGTTACACTACTGCTCTCAGAAGCAGAACCGTTTGCTGGAGAACTAAGGTTTACTGATAAGGGGGGAGTAGTATCTACTATGAAACTCCATATTTCTGAGGTGTTGGTTCCTTGGGTGTTATTAGAGACTATTTTCCAGTACCATAACCCCTCAGTAACTGCATCTCCATCTGGTGTTGTGTAGCTGTTTGTTACGGCGCTGAGCGAGATATTGATGGATTCGCTTGAAAAAGCATAGTCGTCGCTGACATGGAGGGTGTTATTTTCTTGGTTTTCGCCGTTGGTCCATTGGAAGGTTGGTGTGGTGTCTACGGTAAAGGTGTTGTTTTCCGGGGATGTTGGTGTTGGTTGTGTGGGAATGGCGATTTCTTGATTGCCAAATGAATAGAATCCGCCGTTTGTCGCATTATTTACATTGTTATATTCTGTATTTATCCATGATGCACTTCTGGCGATATTTGAAACTCTTACTTCATCAAGATCTCCAGATAAAGATTGAGATGTAGTACCTTCTCTACTTCCCAGCCAGATTGCATTTGAAGCAGACCAAGTTCCCGTATTGGCAGTTGAACCAGTCGAAACCCCATTTTTATAAAACTTATACCCTCCCGTTGTACTATCTCCCTCACGAACAAAAACGAGATTATAATATGTACCAGTGGACACGCTCGTTATTCCATAAGATCCACCGCCCATTCCATCTGGTGACCACATACTCAAAGCACCAGAAGAATCAATATCAAACAGCATGTATTGACTAGAAATAGCCATCATTGAGTGATACGTCGAAATCGCTGATGGTTTAACCCATAATTCCCAAGTGAATATCTTTCCGGATATTATTGGTGTAACATATCTCCTTTCATCACTAAGTAAATAAGTAAATGCCTTACCTATTTTTCCAGAGGATGTTGAAATAGGGTTAGAACCAGATGTCTTGGCTGGTGTCGCGTTATTATGATTAATTGTAGAATCTTTAAGATTAGCATTTGTCTCTTGATTACTGTGATAGACAGCGACATAGCCAGAATTCCATGTTCCACCTATATTTTCTTGGCTGCTGCACCCTGCATTACCATAATACAGGTAGATTTGAGTGTCAGAACTACTTGACATATTTGTCACATTCACCCAAGCAATCAACTTACCAGTCTCTGAAGTATATTGTTCTATTTCATGATTTAATTTGTTGGCGCTAAGGTCGGTAAATATGATATCGTCGCCATCGGATTGTGCATTGTTTTTCAAATCAGTGTCAGTGATGCTGATTAACACCGGGAAGTTGGTTTGATCACTGGAGACTTGACCGTGTGAGAAGGTGATGAGTTTTCGGTAACTCCAATCAATATTATACCATGTTGCGGGGTCTTGCCAGAAGAGGTCAGTTGAGGTGGGGAACCTGATCTGGAAACAACAGTGACAGATGTCATATATTGTTTAATGATGGTATCATGAACGGTCCATTGCCCCTGCCATACACCACGAAAGATTGTGCCCGAAACCAGAGATAGATTTACAAGATTAAAACCATGCTCATGAAAAAAATCTGCTTGTACTTTCTTAACACCAAAAAAATCTAAAACAGAAACAGAAACAGTCAACAGATCACCGGGTTGAACTTTTGTTGGATAAACTGAACTACAAATAATTATTGGACCTGGCGTAGTAGTTGATGACCCTACTTCCGGCATCACTATTGTGAAAGGCAAAAAAAGCAATAGTATAAAAAAGAAAATAACGCAGAAAACCTTTACTTTAACATTTCCTTTTTGTAGAATCTGCATTCCCATCCTATTAGATAATATATATATATATATCTCAAAGCCGTTTAAATATTTATTGAATTTGATATTGTTTTGTCTTATCCCGAAAGTACTTCCTCCGTATTTGTTTAGCTAACCGAGATTTTTTTTGAATAAGCCGAAAAATCAATCAGTAGGTTATTCTATTACATATGTTGGATGGATAGGATGCAGCAGTGACCTGAAGAGATCATACGGGTCATCAAATAACAACAGGAAAATAAAGAAATTAAAAAAAAAGAAAACCAAAAAATCTTATCATCATTGATGCAGTAGAGATGGGTTTAATGCCTGGTGAAACACGGGTTGTCCCTAAAGAAAAGATCGGTACCATACATGTGAGCACACATGGGATTCCGCTATCTGTTATAATGGTATATCTAGAATCATATGCAGAAAGAATTATTTTGATTGGGGGTAGAACCAAAAATAGTATCTGACAGAATAACAAAAATAGTGAAAAAAAGTGGGGGATTAATCAGTAAAACTTATCGAAGATGACAAGTTAGAAGAAATAAAAACACTTCAATAACGACAGAAAGAAGCTTACGGCCACCACCCAGCAGTTAATTTATTTAGTAAGGATATTTTTTTCCCAACACCTCTGTTGAAGAAATCGCAGCAACCGCCCCTTTGGCAACAGCTGTTACCACCTGCCGAAGACCACCAGTGATATCACCAGCGGCGTATACACCTTTGAGACTGGTGCGTTGTTCTCTATCAACCACGATATACCAATCTTCATCAAGCTTGAGACCAAGCTGTACGGCAAGCTCATTTTGGGGAATCACACCAACTGATGCAAACACACCATCAACCTTCAACTGGGAGGATTCATTGGTATCAACATCCTTAAGATCAAGATGAGTTACCTTACCAGTACCATTTATTTTTTCTACCATCGTATTCATCAGGAATAAAACGTGCTTCATCTGTGCCTCATCCTCATATGCTTTCTCAGCGCGGAACTGATCACGACGATGAATCACTGTCACCTCACTGCAACCAAGCTGTTTTAAAAAAATAGCTTCCATGAGCGCAGTGTTTCCACCGCCAACAACAGCGACCTTTTTTCCTTTGAAGAAGAAACCATCACATGTGGCACAATACGAGACACCTTTTCCAATAAATTCCTTTTCACCAGGAACCTGGAGTTTTTTATGTTCAGTACCCGTACAAAGAATCACTGCACCAACCCGATATGTCGCCTTATCGGTAATAATAGTAAAACCACTAGGAAGTGGCATGATTTTTTTCACTTCCTCGTAGAGATGCATGTCCGCATAGTTACTCGCATGTTTTTTCATCTTCTCCACAAGATCAAGCCCAGAAATAGACTCAAAACCAGCATAATTCTCAATCATTGGGGCAAGCTGTGCAAGACCTCCACCACCACCCCTATCAAACAATACAGTCTGTATTCCGGAACGTTTCGCATAAATCGCTGCGGAAAAACCCGCAGGTCCTGCACCGATAATCGCTAACTCATAATCCATACGCCTTCACCTTATCTTCAAGAGATAATCACGTGTGTTGTACACATCATCAATACCTGACTGATTTAAAATTCTATGGTTATACAAATAGTAATGTTAAAACATCTCCACGATATTCAGTAAAAAAACAATCAAGAGGAAAACAAGGTTTTATGCAGTATGATGATGTGATCGCGTATCTTAAAACTCATGCAAACCCAGACAATGTCAAAGGTATGGCACGATTTGGAATTAACCCAGAAAACAACCTCGGATTATCTGTAAACACCCTGCGAAGTTTTGCAAAAAACATTGGAAAAAACCATGCCCTTGCTTTAGAGTTATGGGACTCAGGTATCCACGATGCTCGTTTGCTCGCTGTGCTCATAGAGAATCCTATCAAAGTCACCAGTAAACAAATGAACGCATGGGCAAAGAATTTTAATTCCTGGGATATCTGTGATCAAGCATGTACCAGCCTGTTTGATCAAACCACATTTGCCTGGAAAAAGGTGTTCGAATGGGCAAGACGAGATGAGGAATTTGTGAGACGCGCAGCGTTTTCATTGATCGCCGGTTTAGCAGTACATGACAAAACAGCAAGCGATACAGAGTTTGAAAATGTTTTTCCTCTGATAACAAAACATGCTGTTGATGAACGAAATTATGTGAAAAAAGCTGTGAACTGGGCTCTGAGAAATATCGGAAAACGAAACATATATCTCAATAAAAAAACAATACGACTTTCCGAAGAAATCCTAAAAATTTCTTCGAAATCTGCCCGCTGGATCGCTCACGATGCACTACGAGAACTACAGAGCGATAAAGTTCAGATGAGACTTGCAAAGAAAAAACACTGATTTTTTTGTGTGTCAGACGCCGCGCACCGAACAGCATTCCACATACGGTTGTACTTTTTGTGCGATTTCAAGCAACTGCTCTTTAGTATATGGTTGCAGATGCTCCAGTTTTGCAGAGAGTAGCGGCACATCATGTTTGAACTGCTGCAGATAATAGCGTTTTGCGCCTTTTATCCATTTTGCGATCTCAACAACATCTTCTTTTTTCAACAACTCAGGCACAACCGTCGTTCTGAATTCATACATTGGTGCTTTATCTTTGATCAACGTAATGGATTGTTCAATAACATCGACATCAGGTTTCACCCCAGTAAGCTGCGGATATTTTCCTTTTGGTGCCTTCACATCCATCGCAACGTAGTCAAGGAGTTTTTTCTTAAAAAGCTCTTTGAGTTTATCAGGGTTCGTCCCGTTGGTATCAACTTTCACAAGATATCCAAGCGCTTTCACTTTTTGAATAAAATCAATGATATCCGCCTGAAGAAGAGGTTCTCCACCGGAGATCACCACGCCATCAAGCAACCCCTTACGATTAGAAAGAAAAGAAAACACCTCATCCTCAGAAAACAGTTTTTCTTTAGTTCCAAGGACAAGATGTTTGTTGTAGCAGAACGGACAGCGAAAATTACACCCCACAGTCCAAACTATTGCACTGATACACCCGGGGTAATCCAGTAGAGACGTCTTTTGAAATCCACCAATGTTCATGCGGCAACCACTGCTTTTTCCCTCATATCGAAGGTTTTTCGATCAATAAACTCCTGCTGTTTACCCTTGTTCCATTGTTTAATAGGCCTAATATAACCGACGACACGGGAGTATATTTCACACTCAGTGGTTTTTTTATTCTGCAGACAAATCGGACAAGTGGGATGTTCCCCGGAAAGGTACCCATGATCAGGACAGACGCTAAACGTCGGGGTAATCGTATAGTACGGAAGCGCATAGTGCTCAGCGATACGGCGAACAAGCTTCTTCGTTGAAGAGGGATCTGGCGACTCCTCACCAAGGAACAGATGCAACACCGTACCACCAGTATACTTTGTCTGCAAGGAATCCTGAAGATCAAGCGCCTCAAAAATATCAGAAGTGTATCCAACAGGAAGCTGTGTGGAGTTCGTATAATACGGCTCAACGTTATTCCCATTATTTCTATAGACCTCCTGGTTGTAGACTTTGATATCAGGATACTCAACTTTATCGATCTTTGCTAGTCTGTATGAAGTTCCTTCACCAGGTGTAGCCTCAAGGTTGAAGATATTCCCGGTTTCCTCTTGGAAATCAGCGATGCGTTTCCGCATATAATCCAGGGTTTTCTCAGCGAAAGCTTTTCCTTCTTTATCTGCAATGCTCTTATTCATGAAATTATAGAGCGCATCGTTCATGCCAATCAGGCCAATCGTAGAGAAATGATTCTTCCAATATTCCCCAAAGACTTTATGAACATCAGAAAGATAAAATCGCGAATAGGGGTGAAGTCCACTGGCAGTGAGGTTTTCGATGAGTTCTCGCTTGATTTCTAGACTTTGTTTGGCAAGTACCATTATTTTATCAAGCTGCTCAAAAAAATCGTTATCATCCTTAGCAAGATAACCTATTCTAGGCATATTAATAGTGACAACACCGACAGAACCGGTCTTAGGGTTTGCACCAAAAAGTCCTCCTCCACGTTTACGAAGTTCCCTATTGTCCAATTTAAGTCTGCAACACATAGAACGTGCATCATCAGGTTTCATATCGCTATTTATGAAATTTGAGAAGTAGGGGATTCCGTATTTAGCGGTCATAGACCATAAAGGATCCAAACCGTCATTGTCCCATTTGAAATCCTTGGTGATGTTATAAGTTGGTATGGGAAACGTAAAGGGCCGCCCCTTTGAATCACCGTCGTTCATGTTCTCTGCAAAGGCGTGGTTGATCATGTCCATTTCTTCGACATATTCACTATAATTGTTATCTGTGAGTTCTCCGCCGATAATCGCTGGCTCATCATTCAGATAACTGGGGACCGTAAGATCCATGGTTATGTTCGAGAATGGTGACTGGAAACCTACCCGTGTTGGGACATTCATGTTGAAGAGGAATTTCTGCATTTCTTGCTTGACTTGGTCGTAGTTTAGATTATCTTTATGGATGAATGGTGCAAGGAGGGAATCAAAGTTAGAGAGTGCTTGAGCGCCTGCCGCTTCCCCTTGAAGGGTGTAGAGGTAGTTGACAATATGCATGAGTGCTGTGCCGAAGTGTTTTGCTGGTTTGCTTTCTATTTTTCCTGAGACTCCTTTAAATCCAAGTAACAGTAGATCTTTGAGGTCCCAGCCCACGCAGTACGGCCCGAGTGTTCCAAGATCGTGAATGTGGTAGTCTCCATGGGTATGTGCTTCTCCAATCTCTGGTGGATAAATCTTGTTGAGCCAGTAATGTGAGATGATGTTTTCTGTGGCGTAGACGTTGAGTCCTTGGAGAGAATAGCTCATGTTGCTGTTTTCGTTGACCTTCCAGTCCATCATACTCAGATATCCATCAACGACATCGATGTCTTTGAGGAGTCCTCCGATGTCTCTCATGTCCTGGTGTTGTTTACGGTAGAGGATGTAGGCTTTTGCCGTCTTTGCATGACCTGATTCGATGATGACTTTTTCTACGGCGTCTTGTACTTGTTCGACTGTGAGGATTTCTCCGCGTTTTTGTTCTTTTTCTAGTAAAGCTAGGACTTTTTCCGTTAGTTGGGATGCTTTTGTATAGTCTTTGCCGCCGACTGCTTGGGCTGCTTTCCAGATTGCATCAGTTATTTTCACAGGGTTAAAGTCTGCAATTGTTCCATCTCGTTTTTTTATTTTTCGTATCATAGATTTTCATCGCTCCTCGGTTATTTGTTCTTCTGCGAGGTTTTTTACCTCTTGTTCGAAATTTGTCACGTCAGTGAAGGATCGGTACACTGAGGCGAACCTGATGTAGGCTACTTGGTCAAGATCTTTGAGGCAGTCCATGACGAATTCTCCAATGGTTGAAGTGGGTATTTCTTCATGTCCAAGTCGTCGTATTTTTTCTTCGATACAATCGAGGGTCTCTTCTATTTTTTCTCGGTTGATTGGGCGTTTTTCAAGTGCCTTCATCATGCCGTTTTTTATTTTATTTCTATCGAATTTTTCTCGTCTGCCGTCTTTTTTGATTACGTGGAGTGGGGACAGTTCTATGTATTCATATGTTGTGAATCGTTTGTTGCAGTTGAGGCATTCTCGTCTGCGTCTGATGGAATAGGATTCTGTGTCCCTGGAGTCGGTTACTTTTGTGTCAATGTGGTTACAATATGGGCACTTCATCCATCTCACTCCATATACAATATCTTGTGGTTTAAAAATTTTTCACTACAGCATGTTGTATGTTGAGGGGGGTTTTTATAGTTTTTTATTTAATCAATAATTTGGAGGTCGTTTACCAATTTTTGGCTGTCACTATTGGTGATTTTTTTGAGGATTTTGTAGATTTTTTGAATTGATATTTATTGATGTTGGTTTGTTTTTCATTGAAAAATTTTGTTATTAACAACAAATAAAGTGAAAATGAACAAAATATTTATAATTATTTAAAATACATATTAAATATTTTTATAAAAATAGATGCTACGGGTGGAAAAATGATTAAAAAAAGATATGAACAACACTTATATTCGAGAAAGAATAAAAGACATATCATTCAAAGAAAAAATACAAAACCAAAAAGAAAAAACGATAACAATTTGTGTGGCAATAATTCAACATCCACATATTATTTTATTTAGTAAGATTTATATATATGATGCACATTTCATTTAGTAAGAGGAAAAAAAATATGAAAACAAAAATTATAATCGGATGTTTGTTAGCTGTATGCATGCTGGCGATACTTCCATCGATATCTGCAGTGGAAGCCCAAAATATAAAAACCGTGAACAAAACAGAACTTCTCAAACAAATACGAGAGATGACGCCCCAACAGATAAAAAAATTAATAACAGAAAAACTAGGGACTACTGAAACAACAGGAATCGTAACTCTTGCATTAACACTCCTAATATCCCTTCTCGCTCTGCTACCAGTACTCCTTGCACTGCTTTGGGCAATAATAATCTAAAAACAGTTCTTCCCACTTTATTATTTTTTTCTAAACAACCAATTAGGTTAGAAAATCATAGATTTACGTCTAAAAAAATAATCTCACAACGATACATTCACCATGTCATGTACCGCATGCTTTACAAGACTGCAGACATCAATTTGTTGTTCCTCTTGTTCAACATCTAAAACAACTGCTCTTGTCGCAGGTTTCATTGGAACCGCAGAACACCCAGCAGACCGTACAATCGAAAGATCATACGTCCCAATCCTTTTTGCGATGCGAACAACATCTTCTTTATCAAAACCAATCAACGGACGAAAAATAGGGATCGTTGTTGCTTTTTCAACAACACGAATATTTTGAAGTGTCTGAGAGGCGACCTGACCAAGAGAATCACCCATAATGATCGCAGAAGCATGTTCTTTACGTGCAATCGCTTCAGCATAACGCAACATCATCCGTTTACAGAACACACAGGTAAACCTAGCATTACACTGCTGTTGAAAACTAGTTAATGCTTGTCCATGAGGCACCACATACGCTTTGGTTTTACAGGTAAGCAGAAGATGAAGAAAACGTGCAAGGTTGGTAAAATTCTTGATTTCGCGATCATCAGTAAACGGCCGATTATCTGCATGAACAAAAATAATCTCCTCGGCTTTATCTGCTAAAAGGTAGGTTGCAACTGGTGAATCAATCCCACTGGACACAAGTGACACGAATTTCATTTAGTCTCATCTACAATAAATGTAAGATAATCTTTCAATCCGCCGATGATCGGCAGAACAACAATCGCTGGAACCTCATACGGATGATGTTCTTTTATTTTCTGAATTACCTGCTTCACATGACGCTCAGTTGTTTTCGCAAGCAACAGATATTCATTTCCTTCTTCGATCGTCCCTTTCCACCGGTAGACAGATATGATCTTTGGAACGATGTTGACACAGGCAGCAAGTTTTTCTTCAACAAGTACATGTGCGATCTTCTTTGCATTCTTTTTCGTATCAACAATGCTATAGACAATTGCAGGCGTATAACTTTCCATACCTACGCCATATGTCAAATTGATTTTAAGGGTTTGCTTTCTGCATATGCAATTCTTTGATCAATGATGAAATTTCTTTGTTTGACCCGAAAAACAAATGACTCGCACATGAACAATCACTACAGCCAAACCCGACAACAGAACTGAAATGTTGTTGAAAAAATTGTGCAATGTCACATTCAATTCGTATCAAACTTTCTTTGTAATAGACTTCAGTAATATTTGCATGTTCCAAAAGATAATCAATATGCCAATGACGTTTTTTCTGTACACGTACATGCCGATTTATCCTTTGCTGTAGTCCATTCATCGCTGATCCCACATAGACGTACGTATTTTTTGGAAACAGGATACTTCCCAGTTTTCCAATCGTGATCACCGAATCGTTTTTAACGCAGATTACCAGCAGATATACACCCTTCATCAAAGAAACAGAAACATTTACTGTGATTTAAGCACTTTTCACATACAATACAAAATGAGTGCGTTTTTTTGTGTTCTTACGTTCAAGGAAGAGTCTGGAAAAAAGGAATTGGATGGGATGCACTACCCTTAGCATTCGTACTCCAGACTCCCCCAATATTTGTAACATGTGTCTCTTTATAAAACCAGTTGTTCTCCCAAAGAATAAATTCCGTTCACATAATGCTTAATAACCGCTCATTCATATGCAGATAACGTGTCTACTCATACTGCTTCAATTATCGATATACAAACACTTGATGATGCAAGAAAAAACATCCATGACATTGGCAGTGATCCTCTCAGCATCGACATCATGGCACCAAAAGCAATTTTTAAAATAATCAAACTTTGCGATGTTGTTCTTCAGGATGCAATCATCATCAAACAAGACATGCTCTCAATAGGCGGAGAAGTTGCAATCCCCAAAAACGCGTTTCAACTCAAAGAAAAACCTGCGGGCATCCTCATTATGGGAACACTCAAACAACACCGTGAACTTGTCGAAAAACTCAACCGACATTACCCAAGGATTAAAACAATTGCAAAAGAACTTGCGCAGATTATAAAAGAGATACAATAACCCTGTTTTTAGATGAAGAAATGTAAGATATAGAATGCAATGAATCCGATGGCGGCGCTAATAGGGATTGTAAGAATCCACACCCAGACTATTGATCGCGCGACGCCCCAGCGGACCGCACTCAATCTCTTTGTCGCACCAACACCCATGATCGATGAACTGATCACATGTGTCGTACTCACTGGAATCCCTGCTATTGATGCACCAATGATTGTAGCTGCACTCGCTGTTTCCGCTGCGAATCCATGGACCGGTCGAAGTTTTGTGATCCGATGGCCCATGGTTCGAACAATCCGCCATCCACCCGCAAGTGTCCCTAGTGCGATCGCCGCATGAGCCGATAAAATCACCCAGATGGGAACAGGAAGATTATTTGGATCAACACCTACGCTGAAATACCCGATACTGAAAAGAAGAGGTGTGATAATCCCCATGGTTTTCTGTGCATCATTTGTCCCATGGCTGAAGCTAAAAAGTGCCGCAGAAACAAGCTGTAGTTTCCGGAAATGATGATCCACTTTAGATTGGGATGTTTTTCGGCAGATCCAGAGAACCGCGACCATAAAGAAAAATCCACAGGCAAGTCCAATGAGTGGAGAAAGAATCATGAACATAGCGGCTAATGTCACTGTCTCAAATTTGATAGCAGCAAGACCCCCTGCAGATATCCCCGCACCCATCATCCCACCGATCAATGCATGAGACGATGAGGATGGCAGCCCCCAGTACCAGGTAATCAGATTCCAACTAATCGCACCAATAAGGCCTCCAAGGACGATATACGGAATTATTTCCATGGCTACGTTGCCCAAATGGATAATTTTACTAATCGTACTTGCAACAGCAACACCAAAACCAAACGCGGCAATAAAATTAAAAAACGCAGCAAACGCAACTGCTTTTTTTGGGGTGAGAACCTTTGTAGAGACTACGGTTGCGATCGAATTTGCTGAATCATGAAAACCATTAGTGAAATCAAAAGCAAGGGCGACAAAGATAATGATAATTACTAAGATCACGGTGGAAGTGATAATCATTCTTGTCCATCCTTACGTATATTTCACCAAGATGTCTCCAATCACATCAGCGACATCCTCACATCGATCAATCGCAGATTCCATGTTATCATAAAGTTCTTTTACCTTGATTATTTCAACTGCATCTTTTGTTTCAAAAAGCTCCGCTGTTGCTTTCCTCAACAACATATCTCCTTCGTTTTCAAGTGTGTTGACTTCTTTGCAAAAATTTCTAATATGTGCAGCTTCTTTGAAATTTCGCAGCAGAGAGATCCCATGATTCACATTCATAGTAGCACGTTGAAGGGTTCGTGCAAATTCAAGCATGTATATCGGTGGTTTTTTTATTTTGTATAAAACCAGTCTTTCAGCAACGCCTTCAACATAATCAAGGATATCATCAAGGGAACTTGTCAGCGAAGAGATGTCCTCTCTGTCAATCGGGGTGATAAATGTTTTGTTCAACTCTGAGAAAATATCATGGACCATGCGGTCCCCTTCGTTTTCTATACGTTTTATTTTCTCTCGTTTCTGATCGAGATCGGTATAATGTTCAAGCATATCCACAAGTGCATCAACGCCTACGACAACATTTTTACTTTGTTTCTCAATCATATCAAAAAAATGTTTTTCCTGAGGAATCATCCATGACAGAAAGCCCATGTTACTTCAAGCCCCCATTGTTTTTTTAAGGATAACGACTGTTGCCGCACCCAACATCGCTTAATAGAATATAAACCCTGCTCATCAGGAGAGAAGATATGTCTTTATAGAACAAATGTTGCCATTATTAACAAAAAAACATTAAACATTCTGTGATTTCAATTACTGATAACCTCCCAAAAAATTTAATATCAAGAGTAAGATTCGTACACTCTAATGATAAATTTAAGAAAAACTTTCGAAGAAACAGGCGAAAAAGGATTTAATCGAAGTAAAAATTATAATGTATATTATTACTTATTTTGGATTCCTCTGTTCCTCTTAATGATTCCAATTGTATATATAAGCGATTACTTTCGCATTCCAATTGTAATTGGTGGTATTTTCGGCTTCTTAATTTGTATTCTGTTATGCGCCTATCTTTTAAAATTTTTTGAAAAAACAAAATAGAAAATATCTTATCTAAATAATCATGTGTGTTTTCATAACAAAGGATTGTTTTTCTGTTTCATCTGTTTTTTTATCTTTTATCAGAAAGAATCTCCCTCAAAGGAATATAGGCAACAAGCACACCAATAAATATCCAAATAAGTAATCCTGGCCACCAAGGCGCAGTACCAAAAACAGTAAGTTGAATACCGGAGACAACAAGAATTGCAACAACCACCCCCATCAATGCTTCACCGGTGATGAGTCCTGCGGTAAACAGTAGTCCCGTACGTATCGCTTTTTCTTTGGGTTTCACGTCGGTTTGTTTTATGGCAAGCTCCCAGTCACTGATCTCTTCGTCGTCTTTTCCATATTTCTTCTGTATATATCGATCGGTGACGTAACGGATGCCGCCCCCTGCGAATATCGGTACCGACAGAGTAAAAGGAAGATAAATCCCGATTGCAACAGGAAGAACAGGGAGTTTGATGAGGATTAAGATAAACGCAAGAACCATGCCTGCGATAACAAACGGCCAGATCATATGACCACCCAGAACACCTTTCACGATCCCTGCCATGAGAAACGCCTGAGGAGCGGGCAGATTTTTACTCCCAATCGTGAACGCCTGATGAAGAACACCGATGGTTATTCCTACGGTGAGTGAAATCGCAACAACGCCAAACATCATCGCGATCTGTAGTTTCTTTGGTGTCGCCCCGATCATCTGACCAGACGCCATGGTTTGTAAAAGATCACCAGAAATAGATCCACCGATACAAATCACTGCTGAAATGAAGACAACTATTGCCATTCCTTGCAGACCTGTTGCCCCAAGGCCAAGTAGGATTAGGCTGACTAAAAGAAGTACCACTACAGTTACTCCCGATATTGGACAGTTTGATGAGCCGACAAGACCAGTAAGGTACCCTGCAAGCGCACTTGCGATAAACGCTAAACCAATGGTTAGAACTGCCATAAGAATAGAAATGCCAAACATTCCTGAAAGCCACTGATATAAAAGAAAAATCGGGATCATCATGAGTCCGATGAGGATAAAAACAAGTTTGTAACTTAAATCCTGTTCTGTCCTTTTCTTTGGTGTTGTGGTACTTGTTTTGATGCCGAGAATTGCTTCTTTTATGCTTTCTACTAGGTTATTTCGTATGGAGTATACTGCCCAAAGTCCACCGACAAGCATCGCCCCGACACCAATATATCGGATGTATTCGCCCCAGATCTTGAAGAAACCCCAGATGTGACTACCTAGTGAATAGTCACCGTTTCCAAGGGAAATTGCATCAGAGATCTGCTGAGGCGTAACCGGCATCGGAAGACCTGTTGCAAGAGCAATAAGAGGAACAAAGATAATCCAACCGAGTAAACCTCCGACAAAAACAAACGCAGCAATCTTTGGTCCGATGATCCATCCAACTGCAAGCAGGGCTGGAGAAGTTGCGGTTCCTCCATAGAACCATCCTTCTCGTTCTTTCCCAAAAATCGCGTATTTACCGATACTGACCATACCATCGATCGTGTCCCGAAAAATATTCAGTGAGAGCTGCCCGAATTTGAATAATGCTGCGATAATTACGCCAAACGCCAGCCAGATGCTTTTTACTCCGCCTTCTTGTTCTTTGTTTTTTCCTGGGACCGTTGTTGTTAATACTGCTGCGACGGCTATTCCTTCAGGGAACGGAAGATCGGTTTTCACAACGAGTGCTCTTCGGAGTGGTACGATCCAGAGGACACCAAGTAACCCTCCGATTAATGCAATAATAGATGTTTGAATATAGTTGATTTCTGTCCAAACACCTAGGATAATAAGAGCGGGGATGGTGAAAATGACTCCTGCAGCGATACACTCCCCTGCAGATGCACCCATTGTTGCGACATTTACTTCGAGAATCGTTGGTTTAAATGGCTTCATCAACGCTAACGCAACAACGGCCCCAGGGATGATCGCAGAAACCGTCATTCCTGCGTATAACCCAAGGTATGCGTTTGCTGCTCCGAGGATGACTGCGAGAAATATTCCTACGAGTACTGCTTTTAGCGTAAGCTCTGGAATATTTCTTTCCGCAGGTATGTATGATTTGAAGTTTTCTCTCGACATTTATTACAACTTATACATAATAATAGCATTCTGAGTATTAAAAGCTAATGATAGCTGAATTTTATCCTGCAACACCTAAAATACCTCCCCAAAGAGCAATATTTGTTTGATAGTTCAGCCCAAAAAAGACATTAACTATAATACCATTCCAGGTGTGAGAGATGAATATGGAGAACCCCGTCTGTCCAATTGATTACCGATACGGAAGAAAAGAACTCAAAGATGTATTCGGCGAAACCAGCAAACTTCAATATTTACTCGATGTAGAAGCAACACTCGCCCGCGCCCATGCAAAAATAGGAAACATCCCAAAAAATGCGGCAGAGGAAATCACAAAAAAAGCAACTGTGAAATATGTGAAAGTAGAGCGCGTCAATGAAATCGAAAAAGAAACACGTCACGACATCATGGCGGTCACCAAAGCATTAAGCGAAGTTTGCGCAGGGACTGCTGGAAAATATGTACACCTTGGCGCAACCAGTTACGATATCGTTGATACTGCGAATGCGCTGCAATTTGCTCAAGCAACAGCGTTGATTTCACAACAGTTAAAAGAACTGCGCAAAACATTGGTTGAACTTGCGAAAACTCATAAACATACGATTATGCTTGGTAGAACCCATGGACAATTCTCCATTCCTATCACGTTTGGGTTGAAGATGGCAGTATACGCAATGGAAATCGACCGACAACTTGAACGCATACATGAATGCAAATCCCGTGTTCTTGTCGGAAAAATGTCTGGTGCTGTTGGCACTGGCGCAGCAATGGGAAAACACATGCTGAAAATCCAGGAACACGTAATGGCGGATCTCAAACTTGGAACCGAGGAAGGAGCAACACAAATCGTCGGACGAGACCGCTACATCGAACTATTGTCAGTTCTCTCAAATATCGCAACAACCATGGAGAAGTTTTCAACCGAGATCCGAAACCTGCAACGCAGCGAAATCAATGAAGTCTCCGAAGCATTTGAATCCAAAAAACAAGTAGGATCATCAACGATGCCGCAGAAACAAAACCCGATTGTCTGCGAGCAAATCTGCGGACTAGCGCGCATCATCCGAAGCTTCATCATTCCTGCATATGAGAATGCGATCCAATGGCATGAACGAGACCTATGCAACTCAGCATCAGAGCGATTTATTCTCCCCCATTCGTTGATTCTTACAGATTGGATCATCTACCAGATGAACACGGTCTTCAAAAACATAAAAGTAAAACCTGAGAAAATGCTTGAGAACCTCGAACGATCGCAAGGCCTGCCGATGTCAGAAGCAGTGATGACTAAACTAGTGGAAAAAGGACTTGGTCGTGGAGAGGCACATGAAATACTCAGGCAAAGCTCACTTAAAGCTGCACAAAACAATATACATTTACGAACCGTTCTCGCAACAGAAAAAACCATATCAAAACTTCTCAGTAAAAAAGAACTCGATGACGCACTAAACCCAAAGAACTATCTTGGGTCTTCTGAACAGATTATTGAAATGATAATAAAAAAACTCTCACGATAAACACACGGGGAACATAAGATGGAGAAACTGGATAAACTAACCACAAACGCAGAAGAAGTTGTAACAATTGAAGAACTGAAAACAATGTTGCAGAAACCCAGACCACGAGGATATATCGGGTTTGAACCATCAGGAACCGTTCATCTGGGATGGAAGATTTGTACAAATAAAATCATTGATTTTCTTGACGCAGGATTTGAGTTTGTGATTCTCCTTGCAGATTGGCATGCAGCGATCAACGATAAACTCGATGGAGACCTAAAAAAAATAAAACTCTGTGGAAAATACATGGAGGATTGTTTCGCTGCGATGGGCGTTGACACAAACAAGGTTACGTTTGTGTACGCAAGTGACTATGTGAACGACCCGAAATATTGGGAGCTTGTGCTCAAAACCGCAAAAGCGACATCAGTTGCCCGTGTGAAACGCGCGATGGATATCATGGGACGATCAGAAGACGAAGCAGATAAGGATTTATCCAAGATGTTTTACCCAGCAATGCAAGTATCTGATATTTTTTATCTGAAGGTAGATGTTGCATACGGTGGAATGGATCAACGTCATGCACATATGCTTGCACGCGACGTCTCAAAAAAACTTGGGTTGAAACCACCAGTTGCATTACACACCCCCTTACTCACAGGTTTACAAGCAGGCAGCAGAATGAACCCCATTGAAGTAAAGATGAGCAAGAGCAAACCAGAGTCAATGATCTCGATTCATGATACTCCCGAGGCTGTGAAGAAGAAGCTGAGTAAAGCATTCTGCCCTGAAAAAGAATTACTAGGAAACCCGGTGCTTGAGATATGCAAATATGTGGTGTTCCCGGAACTAAAAAACGAATCTTTTATAATCGAACGACCTGAGAAATTTGGTGGAAAACTATCGTTTGCCACCTACAATGATCTCGAACAAGCCTATATTGCGGGTTTACATCCGCTTGATCTAAAGAACGCAACCGCATCATACATCAACAGGATTCTTGAGCCGATACGAAAATATTTTGAGAGCCATCCGGAGAATTATACTGCGCTGAAGCAGGTAGGCATCCTTCAATGAATGTTACCGCAGCAAGGGATGAACATATTCCACAGATTGTCGAACTGTGGAAGGACCTTATGGATCTTCATAAGAAGTTTGATCCGTTTTTTTCTAGGCGTGCAGACGGCGACATTCGATTTACAGAGTTTGTGAAAAAATCAATCTCATCGATGGATGAACATGTTGTTGTTGCTATTGAAGAAGGGCGTATGGTTGGGTATTGTCTGGGGTCGATTGCGACGCATCCGCCAGTGTTTCTCGTAGAAAAATATGGATATATTTTCGATATGATGGTTGACCCGTTGTATCGCAGGCAACATGTGGGAACAGAGTTGGTGAATGCGATGATTCTTTGGTTTTCTTCTCATGGAATACAACGATTTGAGTTGAATGTCGCAGTAAAAAACAAACACGGAAAACGATTTTGGAAAAAACAAGGATTTCGAGAATATATGCGGGTGATGTATCTTGAAAAAAGTTAAGGTGTTTGCAATAGAGGGATTGTCTCTCATCAGGGTATATTTAAATATCGTTTTATTTTACATTACTGCATGATCCTTACAATTGTTGCGATGGCAATAGGAATTATTGCGATTGTTTTAGCGATTGTGCTTGTGGTGTTTTATAACAAGTTTCAGGTGTTGAAAAATGGTTCAGAGGCAGGATTAAGTCAGATTAAGGTTGCGTTGAAGAAACGACTTGATCTTATTTCGCAGTTAGTAGAGATTGTAAAAAGCTATGCTGCGTTTGAACGTGGGGTTTTTGAAAAAATCACAGAACTACGCAGCCGACTTTCCGAGACAGCTTCTGCAGAGCATGTGCGCACAATTGATGAACAATCAAAAAACATCCTTGATAAAATCATGGTGATGGTGGAAAACTATCCGAATTTGAAGGCATCTGAAAATGTCACACAACTCATGAGTACGGTAACTGATGTTGAAGACGAGATTGCACGACAACGATACACCTACAATAATATCGTTCAGGATTATAACACCCGACGAGAGACGTTTCCATCAAATATGGTCGCCAGGATGTTTACATTCAAGAAACTAGAGTATCTGCAGTTTGAGGATGCCGTGAACACAAGACCTGATGGAAAGTGGAATTCATGAGAGAACAAGCGCAGATTGCACTTCTTGCTTTGGTTGTAACAGTATTGGTTTGTACCGGATATGGAATCGTTATTCTTGCACAATCCATCACCGGAGATCTTTACGTTGAAAACTATAAAGCCAAACTTACTCCGAGTGGAACACTGACGGAAACATACGAATATACTGTGGGTAGCGACCATAAATATACAATGTTGTATCGGTACTGGGACGATACTGTCACATATACCGGATTGGTTACAATACCTCATATCAAAGTAACAAATGTTACTTGTCCGTATATACCCTATATAAAAACATATGATAACCAGGTATGGCTTCCAACAGGGGATAATGACCAGTATCATAACACGATTTTTCTGAAGGCATATCAGAATGAGATCGGATGCTACAACCCGAATTATTACAACAAAGGAACCTATACTCTTCAGATCACCTATGATTTTGTTCCCCCAGTTCAATACGACGGACAATATTATCATGTGAACATCAAATTCTCCCGTAATCATGTCCTGTATCGCCATGTTGAGATCACAATTGATGATCCATCAAACGATATCGTACAGGTGTTTTCTCATCCTCCGATGGATATTTCAAAAACTAGTTCAGCCTATGTTATCCAGGGGGAAAGCCCACAAAATACATTGCTTGAAGTAGAGATTCTTTCGAAAAACATTACCCATGGTGTTTTGCAAAGTGAGACAGAAGTGTACGATAAAACAATATCTGCTAATAATGCATATTCGGGGATATATTCGACAATAACGATCTTCAATTACCTTCTCTTTGGTCTCACATTTGGTTTCGCCCTGATCATTGTATGTATTTATTTTATGAAAGGACAGGAAAATCAATACGTAGTTCCTGAGTATTTGAATTATGTGCCGCATAAACGGAAACCATGGGTTGTAAATCTTATTTTTCATAAAAGCGCAGTGGATTTCAATGAACATGGTTTTTATGCGACGCTTCTGGATCTGCATATGCGCAAGATCATCACGATCAAAGAACAATCCGAGTGGGAACATGATCTTGTGATTGAGATTAATAAATACACTGAACAATTAGATACATATGAGTTTCGGCTGATTGTATTCCTTCGTAAATGGGCAAAAAACGAAGTGTTTTCTGTAAAAGAATTTGAACAGAGTATCAACCTGGTAAAAAGTAATTTTACAGTGATACGTGAAATACAAAAAGATATTCAGTTTTTGATGAGACGTACTGATCGATCCGTATGCAAAGATTTTATCAAAAGTGGCCGAAAAATCCCAGGAGTTCTCGCAGGCATCGGAGCAACATTGTTTGTGCTTTCGTTTATTCTATGTATGAATTTTGGGAACGTATATCCGTTGTTATCAACAACGTTTACTCTCTCACTTATTTTTATGATGCAAGCAGTAATCACTCTTGTTCCCTCACCAACACTTCTGGGGCAGTGGAAAGAAGAATACTACAAAGAGAAACTGGAATGGGATTCATTTAAACATTTTCTTTCAGATATGGCACACCTTCAGAAATATTCGATGCAGGATCTTGTTATATGGAAGGAATGGCTCATCTATGGAACGACACTTGGTGTTGGAAAAAACGTTGCACATGCAATGAAAGATTTAAACATCGGTCTTGCAGAAGCTGCACTGATACCGGTGATGTATACATCATTTCGCCATGCACATCAAACATTAACAGCTGCATCATCATCTGGATCCGGACATGGCGGAGGAGGTGGCGGGTTTGGTGGCGGCGGTGGATTCGGTGGTGGCGGGGCTGGGGGAAGATAGGAACCATAAATTCTTAAGAGTAATATTACGTATTTCGCTGTCCGATGCCTTTTGCAGCTCCAACGCCCGGAATACTTAGTCGTTTTGCTATTCGATCAATGATTTCAGATGATACGATAGTCAAGACAAGATAGATGATTGCGATCATGGTGAATATCTCCAGATACCGGAATGTATGCGCTGCGATGAATTTTCCTTCAGCGGTTAACTCAGTAACCTGGATGATGTAGGCGATTGATGAATACTGAAGAAGATAAATAAATTCATTTGACCACGAAGGAATAGCGATTCGAAGTGCTTGAGGAAGAACAACGTGTCGAATAGATTGAAGTTTATTCATCCCAAGAGATCGCGCTGCGGTCATCTGCCCGGCTTCAACAGATTGAATCGCTCCTCTGAGATACTCAGCCTGATATGCACCGCTGTTAATAGAGAGCCCTATTAGCGCAGCCTGTATCGGCGTGAAAATAATACCAATAGCAGGGAGACCAAAGTAAATAATGAATAATTGAACTAGTAGCGGTGTGCCTCGGATGATTTCAATGTATCCGACACACAAACCATTGATGATTTTATTGCCATATACTCGCCCTAACGCAAGGAGTATACCAAGGAAAAACCCTGCAGCAATTGAGATAAATGTGAGAAGCAGGGTGTAGCCTAAACCGTTTATAAGATCTGGTGATGAATCAATGAAAAATTGAGCGAAATCCGTCGTCATTTTCTTGCCTCAACCGCCTCCATATAGTGCACCGATTCTGCCAAGAAATTCTTTTGCCCGTTGTGTTTTTGCATTGGTAAACATTTCCTTTGGCGGTCCACTTTCCACGATGACGCCGCCTTCCATGAAAATAATCTCATCAGCAACATTTCGCGCAAACCCCATCTCATGAGTGACGACCAGCATAGCAACCTTGCCGCAAAGCGATTTCATGACATCAAGAACATCACCGATAAGCTCAGGGTCAAGCGCTGATGTTGGTTCATCAAATAAGATGATATCAGGATCCATTGCTAACGCCCTGGCAATGCCCACTCTTTGTTTCTGCCCGCCAGAAAGTTGCGCAGGATATTGTTTAGTCTGTGCATCTAATCCTACCCTGCAAAGTTCATCCATTGCTCGTTTTCGTGCCGTCTCTTTTTCCATCCCTTTTACCTTTTCTAAACCAATACTGACATTTCGCAATGCAGTAAGATGAGTAAAAAGATTGAAATCCTGAAACACAAACCCTATTTTTTCTCTGATTTTATTGATGTTTGTTGCAGGATTAGTGATCTCTTCACCATCAAGCCACACCTCACCAGCATCAGGAGGACTCAATTGGTTGATACAGCGAAGAAGCGTACTTTTTCCTGTCCCACTGGGCCCAATGATTACTTTTGTCTCTTCTTTTTCCATGGTAAAAGAGACGCCTCTAAGGATTTCATTATCATCATAGGATTTGTGAATGTTTTTTACGTCTAGCATCGCCATTACTGCGCCCTCCACTGTTTCATCGATGAACCTCCGATTGATAGCCGGCCATCTGGTATCTTTTTTCTACATACCGAAGGGTTTTATTCGCAGAAAAAACAAGGATAAAATAGATGAGGGCAATGAATAAAAACACGATAAGAACAAGATCGGGGTCTCGTACCTGAATATAACGTGCTTGTCTCATCAGTTCGATAACCCCAATACCAAAAGCAAGTGATGTATCTTTGAGAAGAATGGTAAATTCATTGGACCATCCTGGAATAGAAAGCCTAAGCACCTGAGGCAGAATTATATACCTAATAGCTTTGAATTTTGACATCCCCAGAGCATACGCAGCATTGATTTGTCCTTCAGGAATAGAGTTGATTGCTCCACGATATATCTGTGCTTGATACGCTGAACTTCTCAAACCAAGACCTAGTATTGCTGCGGTGAATGCATCAAAATTTATACCGATTTGAGGAAGTCCAAAATAAATAAGGAAAAATAACACAAGAAGCGGTATTCCTCTAATGACTTTCTCATAAATCATTATTATAATGGAAAGAATTCGTGTTCCATAGGAGCGACCTACTGCAAGCAGTACCCCAAGAGACGTCCCTAAGATGATCCCAAATGCTGTGAGACCTAGTGTATATTTCAGACCATCCATCAATTGAGGTAATGATTCTACCAGCGTGTCAAGCGCCAATGGACCACGCACTATCCCTGATTATGAGGCAAAGTATTTTGTCACAAGGTCTTCCCAGTAGGATGTTGCCATGACTGCGGTTAATCCTTCGTTTATTTTTGTCTGTAACTCACTATTTCCTTTTAACACCCCAAAACCATAGGATTCATTGGTCGTGATGTTAAGCACTATTTTTACGTATCCCATGTCGGCAAATGCCTTTGCAACAGGTGAATCAATAACGATAGCACCGACTCGTGATGGGCCAACGATTAAATCAGCTACCGCATCGGTGTACAGATCATAGCTGCTGAAATTATCGCTGTTTAATGTACCAGTAGCAACCAGAGTGTCATTTACCCAACCCCAACCCGTTGTCCCTGTTTGAGCACCAATAATATAATTCGCTAGATCGTCTTCCGTCATAATGTTTACATCAGATCCAATTTTAACAAGGACTGCCTGGTTTGCATCGTAATACGGGTCGCTAAAATCAAGTTGTCCTTTTCTTTCATCTGTGATCGTCATCGCTGCAGCAATCACATCAATCTTTCCGGTTTGCAGTGCAGGTATCAAGGAGTCAAAACCAATATCTTGAACTTCAACCGTGTATCCTTGATCTGTCAATATCTTGGTAATAAGTTCAACATCAAATCCGACAATGGCCCCATTTGCGTCTGTAAATTCAAATGGCGGAAAATCAGCTGATGTTCCCACGATGATTTTATTTGCTGGCTTCTGCGTACATCCTGATAACGACATGGCCACGACGACTAATGCCAAAATCAGGGGCACTACTAATAGTTTCTTTTTTGTGTTTATCATTTTTTTTTCTCCCCACGAAAACATATGTGTCACTCATTATTTAAATATTACAGTTATGTTAAAGATTTCAAAACACTTTAATGCCCTCGTAAAAGAAAAGCTACTTAAACGACATCTAATTTTGTGGTCGCATATGTATTTATTTTTTGATACGGAAACAACAGGGTTACCAAAACACTATAATGCCCCAGTGGAACAGCTTGAGAATTGGCCAAGACTCGTACAAATCGCCTGGTTGCTTTTCGATGGTTCGCAACATTGTACATCTGAGAAGAATTATATGATTAAGCCTGATGGTTTTACGATTCCTGAGTCTGCAGTAAAAATACATGGGATTACCACGGAGAAAGCACTTTCGAAGGGAGCTGATTTATCGCCGGTTCTAAAGGAATTTTCCGATGATATGAATACTGCGATGGTTGTCGTTGGCCATAACATAAATTTTGATGAAAAAATTGTCGCTGCTGAGTTTCTGCGAAAAAAAATGAATCATTCCCTTTTTGATAAAACAAGGATTTGTACGATGCAGTCGTCCACGGATTTTTGTAAGCTTCCAGGAAAATACGGGAATTATAAATGGCCGAATTTAAAGGAACTGCATCGGAAATTGTTTCACGAAGAGTTTGATGGAGCACATAACGCTTTTTCTGATGTGAGCGCATGTGCAAAATGTTTTTTTGAGTTGAAAAAACAAGGGGTCATCAAATAAACGTTTTTATAGTGGAGAATGAAAAAAATGAAATCTGATAAAATATTTGTATATACCGATGGCGGAGCACGAGGGAACCCAGGTCCTGCAGCAATTGGTATTATGCTGTACGATGAAAAGAAACAACTTTTATTAGAACATAAAGAATGCATTGGGACTGCGACAAATAATGTTGCTGAATATAAAGCACTCATCAAAGCGCTAGAACTTGCTGCAGGTTTTTCTCAAAATGAACTGTGTTGTTTTCTCGATAGCGAACTTGTCGTCATGCAGCTGAAGGGACGGTATAAAGTTAAAACCCCGCATATTTATACTCTTTATTCTGATTTGAAACAACGAGAAAAAATGTTTAAAAAAGTGGTGTACAACCATCGGAGAAGAACCGATCTGTTCATTTCTAGATGTGATGCACTGGTAAATGATGCATTAGATGGCGGTCGTGAACGAAACAATAAGTAGAATTTCATGACCTAAAAAGATATACAAGAGGACTTTATTATCCCCCTCCGATGGACGTTCTCATAAAAGCCAGTGGTTTATCAAAAACAATCGAAGGTAAACTATTGTTTGATGATGCATCGTTTGAGATTCGCTCTGATAACTGTATAGGCTTTCTTGGTCAAAACGGTTGCGGAAAGACTACGCTTTTTAAAATTCTATTAGGATATGAACGAGTAAGCAGTGGAGAACTCTACCGCAAAGAGAACCTGCAGATGAGATGCTTAGAGCAAGTAGCAGTAAGTTCCATGGATCAAACAGTCGCTGATTTTTTTGCTCGTACGACACAGCCGTATGCGATCCAGCAGCAAATCAAAATGTATGAAGCAAAGCTAGAGGATCCTGATATTTACAGTTCACCTGAGTACTCCGATGTCCTTGAAAACATCCAAAGACTTCGGGTTTCTGCGAGTAAATCCGCAAGCAGCGTACGCTTTGATGCAGCATGCAATATGCTAAATGAGATCGGGTTTGACGATGTGTCACCAACAACAAAAATAGATGTCCTTTCCGGTGGAGAACGCCAGAAGATTGCACTCACCAGTGTTCTTGCAAAACCTGATGATTGCGATCTGTTACTATTGGATGAGCCGACGAATCATCTTGATATCGATACGATCGAATGGCTGGAACGAAAAATAGTTGATTTTCCACAGGCAGTCATGATTATTTCCCATGACCGATATCTGCTTGATGATCTTGTTGACCGAGTATTTGAAATAGAGGGAAATCACCTTGAGGTTTACGATACGACGTTTGAGGAGTACGAAGAAGAGAAACGTCTGACCATGCACAGTAAAATTCTTGCGTATGAAAAATCTAAATCTGAGATCAACCGTCAGAAGAAAATCATTCAGACGCTGACGCGTCGAAATAAGTTTGATTTACAGATTGCAAGTAAAATGAAACGTCTTGCAAAAGAACAGCATGTAGAAAACCCTGTGCTGAAATCATATCTGTTGAAGTTTCAGTTCAAGGCGCTTTTTAAATCAGGTAAAAACGTTGCAGAAGGCCATGGTTTGATGAAACGTTTCGGTGAGAAACGCATTCTTGAGAATGGCACATTTGAGATTCTTGCAGGTCAGAAGATTGGACTCATTGGTCCAAACGGATGCGGGAAAACCACGTTTCTAAAAATATTGACGGGCGATGAACAGTACGACGAAGGAACATTGCACATAAGCCCTGGTGTACGACTTGGATATTTTGACCAAGGGCATTTATCGCTTAATCTTGACAATACTCTTCTTGATGAGATACGCAGGGATCAAAAAGAGCTGCCTGAAAATGATGCAAAAGCGATGCTAGGACACTTTAATTTTAAAGGACCAATGATTTTTAATCAAGTGGGACAGCTTTCCGGTGGGGAACGTGCAAGACTTGCGATTCTTCGTCTGATCCTGCAGCCATATAATTTTTTGCTTTTGGATGAGCCGACGAACCATATGGATATGGAATCTAAAGCTGCGATTGAATCTGCGTTAAACTCCTATACCGGGACAGTAATTGCAGTGTCGCATGATCGTCGTTTTCTTGATTCCGTGACTGATACGATTTTTTTTATGCAAGATGCCTCACTGAAAATGTATACCGGGAATTATACGAGTTTTCGCCTTCAGCGCATAAAGGAGCTTGCTGATCTTGAGACGACAAAAAAAATAGTTCTTTCCGGAAGTAAAAAATATCTTGTACATAAGTCGTTTACGATTTGGACGACAAAAACAAAACATACTGTTGGCGAAGAAGTTTATATTGGTGAACATAACGAAAAAACATATGAATTGGCGATAAAGAACCATTTCTTGAAACCAGCGATGGAACTAGAAAAAAAACATAAAGGAAAAAATATGGAAGGCTAATGACGTAAATTGAATAATTCCTGAATACGTACACATTGTTATGATGAATTAGGTAGGGATCAATAATTGATCCCACGTCATAAAGGAATCAACAGGTATTTTTTTTACCAAGATGTCATCTGCAAAATACGGGAGCGATTGAGATGGGACTGAATCTTGCTGAGTACTAGGGATCACGCCACCGATTACTAACGTTTGCATTCCAACAGGCTGAACCACAAGATCATACGTTTGAACCTGTGTGTACACTTTTTGTATGGAACGAACCGCAATCTTTGATGTACTAACCTTGTCATTTATAGCAAGATTTCCAGCAGGAACCCATGATCCATCTACGTAGATGCAATGGTTTGGCGTCACTCGAAGCTTATTATTGACAACAACATAATAATCAGTCATTTCATCTGGTGCATGACGTAACGTTTTTGTGACGACACCTGTGATTTCTTTTTTGTTTACGTCATCATAGGATTTCACAAGATCACCGATTTGTGCATCTTCGATGTTTTTATATGATCTATCTGCCATAGCAATCCTTGTTCCTTCCAAGAAACATGTAGGTGATGGAACATGAGGCAAGAGGAGCAGATGAGGATTAGACCAGTCGCTTTCAATACTATGAATATCTTTGGCTTTAACCCATATGGTATATAATCCCCAATTTGACCAAGAATGTGTTGCACGTACAGTTTCTCCAGAATTGTACGGGCCAAGCCATCCTGTGTTCGTTCCATCTCCCCAATCCCACCAGTAGTAAACTTGGTCATCATCGGGATCGATTGTTCTTGTTAAATAGGTGTAAGACGTATTAATTTTTCCTATCACAGGCCCTGACGGAGTATCTGGTGTATTTGGAGGGTATTGGTCGACAGTCCCAATTGCCATGACACCACCCAACCAAGTCCCGAATAGGATACGAGATTCACCATCGTTTCTTAAGATAGTATACTGACCATTAGCATAATTGCTGTGAGCTAATACAGAATCTAGGCGGATCTTCCATAGTACCTCGTTGTTATTTACTACATCAATCGCAACAACCCATTTTCCAGGTATCCACGCCCGGTGGTTTGCAGAAACAATCATGATAGGACGTGTTTCTGTTCCACACATCGTCATGCATGAACAGGGAAAAAGTGGAAAATCTTTATATGGCCCAGTATCATCTATAAGACTAGGTATATCAATTATCTCTTTAATAGTTCCATTTTCTTCATAAAAATGTGTTAGGTTCTTTCCGTTATCACCAAATATGCCGCTTTCTTCATACCAGAAACCACCTCGTGGATCCATTGTAAAGGAAAACCATGTCATGAATGGATATTGTACACTCCATTTTTCAGTACCATTTTCTATATAGACTGCATAGATATGAGGATCTTTATCTTGAGATGGCAACAGCGTTTTATTATATCCATCAAAATAGATGGTATCACCAATTAACGTGGGAGTTGCTTGGCTTTTACCAGGATAATCAAAGTACCATTCTTCTGTTAATATGTCAGTCTTATTTGCAGCATCAGGGTTGACATCGACCGCGATGATGCTACCGTTTCCATTACCTTTTTGTTCACACGCAAGGTATATTCTATTTCCTTTGACGCATGCTGAATTTATCGTAGAATAGTAATCCGAGTCAGGGAGTAACTGAAGTGTGCCAATTGAATTGCTGGCGAGTACCACTCCGGTCGTGTTATCAATTGCGCTCACCATTCCATCCGAGTTGCTCATAAATACAATGTTATCTTCATAGAACAAATAATCAGGCATTATTCCATAGGGTATCGTTGACACCCATTCAACAATGTTATTTTCACTGTTGTAATGGTACGGACAAACTAACGGATCAGAAGTGATTGATAAAAAATCTGACATTGACATGTCAGGGATTCCATAATAAGGTTCGCTCGTTCGGTTTTGTCCTAGTCGTATCTCAGCTATTTTTTGCCCAGTTTGCACATCATATGCAAGAAGAGGACCACCTCGTGTCGGTAAAATTATGGTTCTATTTTCGACAATAGATGGACTGAAAACAACTGATTGTAATGGATGCAAGTCATCATGCGGCATTGTTGAATTCCATTCAACATAGACATTATTGTGATCTGATGCATTCACCAGGATGACTTTTTCATTGTCGCATGCAACAACCCGATCGTGGATATCAACCATTGGCGTGGAAGCGGTTGCCAAGCAATTTAACAAAGAGTCTGAATGCCATATATAATTCCCATCATAATCATAAATTATAAGATTATCAATTCCAAAATAGTTGGTAAAAGTACTTGCTGCAATTCTACCATTCCCCGCTATTCCATTCCCCCATGTTCCAAACAATTCGCCACCTAAACTATGCTGATACCATGCTATTCCAACATTAGACATTGGTACTGGTAATCTGATATTATCTGTCATCTGAGGAGTACAATGAACCATACCTCCACCCCACGAAGGTAGGCGAAATGTCCAATCGATTTCTGGAGGATGCTCAGGTGGTCTTCCGTATCCGATTGATACCATGGGACTAAAAACCATGAGTAGCAATGGAACAACTGTTATTATACAAAAAATAATTTTCATTTTCGTATCTTTCTTTAGCATTTTTCTTTCCCCCATTCTTCATTCCTCTTCTTTGCTTGACTCACTCATGCGTGCATATAATTGTCATTAGTTGTATATAAACTTATCGATATTTTCAAAAAAACTTGCTCAAAAATGCTAAAAAAGAATAATTATCAAACAAAAACAAACTGTATTGAACTCAGTATTTCACAAATCAACATACCCATCACTTCGATGGGGGCGACTGCGCAAACACTTCATCAATGAGTTTTTTTGACTGCCTGCGAATCTCCGCAATTTCTTTTGGAACAAAATTATATTTCTGAATCATGAACTCTGACGTGAAAATCAACGAATGCATAAAGATGGCGGGGTTCATTTTCTCCTGTTCAGCATATTTCAACAATTTATTTACATTCGTAATCAAATCTTGCGTTGTATACTGAGTGGTTTCTTTTTCAACCATAACATCACACCAGCCGGATAAGAGAATATCCCATAAATTACTTTCGACAACCCACATTACCGCCCTTATGAAATGAACACTTTTTAAAACACCATATGATTACCACCGCCATCACTTTGGAGAAAAAATTATGGAGTTTACTGATGTCATAAAAACCAGACTAAGTGTCCATCATTTCTCGTAGATAATCATATTAAAAAAAAGAAAGGCAGCTGAGCATATAACTGCTCAACGCTAAGTGTTCAATCAAAAAAACTTTTTATTATTAATATCTTCTGATTGTGTACTCTTTTGGGATTCTTGTGGTTTTTGGTTCGATTTTGTTTTCCCGTGCAAGCCATCCTAGTGCAGAATAGGTTTCACGTTCCTCGATTTGTGCAAGGGTTGCCATGTCATAAATATCGACGCTTCCCTTGGTTTCAAGGATCTTCCATATCTTCCCTGCATCATATCCTATCTTTGGAGCCAGGTTGGTATCCCCAAGTTTGTACATTGGTCCATTTTTACAGATTTTGTTTTCTCGTGCAAGCCATCCAACAGCGACATAAAACTCGTCTTCATGAAGGTTGGTGAGCTGCATCAGTTTTGACTCTGGGAGAGGTCCAGTAGTATTCAATGTTTTCCAAATCTCTCCTGCGTTTTTTCCAAATTCTTCTGCTATGTTGGTCATTATACCCACCTCTAGGGACGGAGTATAGAATAGAACGTTAAATAGTTTATGATGACTGTATCTGAAGATGTTCAATACTCATGAATATTGATGAAAATTTATTGTATTTATAACAGCGAGACGTTTATCATTTGGCATCTTATGCTCTGTAATTCTTAGATACTATACTAATCCATCATTTTCTTCATTTTTTTATAGATGCTAAATCAGTTGTCTTTGTTCCGAGGGAAAGTAATTTTGGAAAAAGACAGTTCGATAGTTTCCAAATAAATTATTTATAATATGAACGTAATTTATAGTATAGACGTACTATAATAATTGTATGAAGATATTAATAATAATGAAGATGACTTGTAGTATGTCAGGAATATCGTAATAAAACCTAGAAATAGGGAGGAAAATTAAATATGAAGAAAAAGATGTATATGTATATGGGAGCAATAACATTGGTTATTGCAGGGCTGTTGATAACAAGCACAACGAGTATGGGTTCAGGCATAGGCACAAATGGCGGCATAATTGCAAATGGCAGCATAAGTGCAAATGGCGGCATAAGTGCAAATGGCGGCAATGGCGGCATCCGTAAACCTCCAAACGAGCCACCGGTGGCAGTTGACGACTATAACTATTATATACGTGACAGTTCAGTCAATAACAAAATCTACGTTCTTGCAAACGATTACGATCCTGATATAGGGGATCAGATAACAATTGTTTCTATAACACAACCATCTCATGGAGTTGCAGTTATACAAGGTAGCTATATTGTTTATACTCCGAGCCCGCACCTGGTAGGGTGGCCGATTAGTCAGTGGAAGTATTATTGTCCTGACTCGTTTACCTACACAATCACTGACGGACAACTAACTGATACAGCAACCGTACATTTAAGGATTATTCGGAGTATGCCGATATAACCTGGTGGCGGCCCACACGAACCAGAAATAAAACCTTAAGTGACGACACCGTAACATAAAAATAGAACAGACACAAAAAACCAAAAAATTTGCTGAAGAGTCAAGATAAAAGACTCTTTCTTTTTTTTCTTTTTGATTTCTTTTCTCGTTTGAGACCTATTTTTTTGACACATAACCTTGCAGAGTCCTCATCAGGAAGCCAGGTATTTCATAACCATATCACTTTTGCTTTTCCCGTATATGTCACCTGAAACATGGGATGTTGAATTTCTAGATATTCTGCGTCTTTGTTCGATAGTTTCCAAATAAAGTATTTATACTATAAATAATAAAAGTATAGAATGATGAGGATGGATGCCAAACCAATAATAATCAGTTATGCAACGTATTGCATGAAAAACTATATGTTTAATAATTGTCTATGAATAACAATATTTGTAGGTGGATGAAAACAATGAAGACAAAAATCATGGTTGTTGGGCTTACCCTGTTATCCCTATTAATTATTGCATATCCTGCAATAGGACAAGAAGATTGGCCGATGTTTCGACATGACCTCAGACATACTGGGTATTCCGTATCGAATGCACCGAACACAAATAATACATTCTGGACGTATACTTTTCCTGGAGCCCTCTACAGCTCCATTTATTGTTATCCAACAGTCGCAAATGGAAAAGTCTACATTGGTACTCACTGTACTAGTACTACACCCGGTGGTTCGGGAGAGCTATATTGTTTAGATGCAAACGGTAATGGCAACATAAAAATTTGGAGTTACCTTGCTGACATCTCATTTTCATCTCCTGCGGTTGCTGACGGAAAAGTCTACGTAGGCACAAGTAACGGCAAATTGTACTGTTTGAATGCAACAGGATCCGGTGAGACAACGAACCTGATTTGGAGTTATACAATCGGTGGTGGCGGACAGTGTCCGCCCACCGTTGCGAATGGGAGAGTCTATATAGGTGCAGGACAAAACATGTATTGTTTGGATGCCAATGGGACTGGTGGTGGAACAACCAATCTGATTTGGAGCTATTTATTACCTACTAGCCCTAATGGGGTGTGTTCTGCACCGGCGGTTGTCAATGACAAAGTCTACGTCGGCTCGGGAAACTATGTGTACTGTTTGAATGCGACAGGCAATCCTGATACACACCAAACAACGATGATTTGGAGTTATTCTGTATTCTTATACGGAAGTATTATTTACTCAGCTCCTGCGGTTGTTGATGGTAAGGTCTACATTAGCACAGATCAGGCACTGTTTTGTTTGGATGCTAATGGGACTGGTGGTGGAACAACCAATCTGATTTGGAGTTATCCAGCAGGATCCTGGTATTCGTCTCCTGCGGTAGCCTATGGAAGAGTCTACGTTGAATCATCTAGTGGAATGGTCTTCTGTGTGGATGCCAATGGGACTGGTGGTGGTGCAACAAATCTACTTTGGAGTTATGCACTGCCATCTGGAACGGGTTGGAGTGCTTCTCCTGCGGTTGCCGATGGAAAGGTGTATGTCCTTTCTTATGACGGGATGTTCTGTTTGAATGCAACAGGATCCGGTGGAACAACCAATCTGATTTGGAGTTATCCAGGAGCAGGATACTCTTCATCTGCTGTAGTCGTCGATGGAAAAGTCTATGGTTTGTTGGGGTATACAATGTATTGTTTTAGAGACGATACGTCAGATTTACCACCAAACACACCAGGAAAACCAGAAGGATCAATCAATGGAATTATCAACATCGAAAACACCTTTACGACAAGTACGACGGACCCAGAGAACAACCAAGTGTGGTATCAATGGCAATTCGGCGCCTATACAACCACCTGGATCGGGCCATATAATTCAGGCGAACAAGTACAACAAATTTTTGCTTTTTCCACTGCAGGAACCTACGATGTCAAAGTCAAAGCAAAAGATAGCTTTGGTGCAGAAAGCGACTGGTCACCAGTCTTAACGGTAACGATTACGAGTCAATCATCTCAATTAAACCAATTACATATCGGTGTTGATTCTACGGTGTGGGGAGGAAAACCGTTTCCTGTTATAATTACAGATAAACAAACTGGAGAAGCAACCGCCGGAGCAGAGGTTACTTTTAATGAGTACATACAACCTACTGATGTCTATGGCAAAGTATCGTTTACTGCACCAAATGTAACCTCGAACATGGTGTATACGATTACAGCAAGTAAAGAAGGATACCAACCAGCTTCGATGCCGATAACAATCCTCTATCAACAAGAGGAAAATGATCAGCAAGAATGGATATATGGACTTGTTTTAGATAGTTCAAGAAATCCTCTGAGCGGCGTGAGTATTTGTGCGATTCTTGAAGAGACTGGTGTGACAGTAAAATGTGAACAAACTGACAATGCAGGAAACTATGTGTTTCCCATTCCTCCAGGAACGTACACGGTCACGGCAAATAAGGAAGGATATGAGCCTGCGATAAAACAAAATAAGGTTGTCCCTGAAAACAAGGCAGTGGATGCAAACTTCGTTTTAACACCAAAACAACAAGAATCTGCTTCGCAAGTAAATGATCCGATTACAGCATCAGTTGAATCATTCATTCAAGAAAAATCTTCACTGGGGATCGTGACAGCACGGATTGATTTCAAAAAGCAGGAAAACACAATCGTATCATATGATACGAGAATACACATTGAACCATTTATGAAAACAGATGAAACGGTTTCATTTACTGTTGGCGCTGATGATGGCACCCAAGGAACATTTATCGTCGTACATATCGATGGAGACGTATTCTCAAACTCAAACAATATCGACCTTACATATGACGGAGAAAAACTCCCACAAGAACTCGATGTGACAACGTTTTTTGATACGCAACAAAATACAGAACCAGCATATCTACTGATGACATCTACAGCGAGTGGCGATCAATTTGCGTTTGTTCGTATCCCGCATTTCAGTACGCATACGATCACGATATCTTCAATTGTTGATGTGTTCGGTGGGCCGATAGGTGTCCTGTTCTACCTAGCGATCGCGGTCATTGTTGCTTTGTTGTTTATCGGTACCGGCGAGATTACGAAACGGCTATAGGTGATTCTTATATTCTTGTTGTGTATTTGTCTATTTGAGGTGTGATGTGTAATGGAGACGATAGATATTGTTTTAAGCGCAAGTATCACGGTTGTTTCACTGGGGATGTTTATGGTGTCTATTCTCAGTTATAAAAAATTTAAAAACATGAAACTGTTGTTTGTCAGTTTGGCCTTTTTTGTGTTTTTTCTCAAAGGCTTTATTGAAAGTCTGAGTTTGTTTACGAAGGATCTTGCCGTGATTGATTCAAGTGTTTCTCTGAAGTTGTTTGATTTGTTTGTTTTGATTTTGTTGTTTGTGGCCACTCTGAAGAGATAGGCGGGTATGAAGGAAGTTCTGAATTTAGAAATACGACGGTCGATCTACAACCTTGTTGAAAAAAACCAGGGGTTACACGCGAGTAAAATCGCTGAGATTCTTTCCCTTAGTGGACAATTGGCTGATTATCATTTGATGTACATGGAAAGAAACGGTATTATTGTTTCGATAAAAGAAGAAGGGTATCGACGATATTATACCCAGGGGATGATGGGGATTCGTGATCGAAAACGGATTGCTATTTTACGGCGAGAAACCCCGCTTAAAATCGTCTTGTTTCTATTGGACCATCCGAATTCTTTTTTTAAAGAGATTCTTGAACATGTGACTATTGTCAAATCTACGCTTTCGTATCATCTTGAGAAACTGGTACTATGTGGTGTTATTTCCGTGGTTCCTGCGGGGAATGAAAAGCGATATACTGTTGTCAATGAAAGGGAACTTGTTGATCTCCTCATCCGGTATAAACCCTACTCTCGGATTGAAAGTCTCAAGGATAGTTGGGTTGATCTCAAATGGCCTGGTAAGAATAAACAATAAAAGAACGTACTCACAAAGCCCGTGCTGTCGTGTGTTCGAATCGTTCCAAATAAACTATTTATATTTAAAAAGATAATATATGATACAAGAAAAGTAAGGTGACTTTTTTGTTCATCTTATTTTTCCCCCTGTTTTACTTTTTGTTATTATCTTTCGTTTATTGCATGTTATCGATTTTTCATCGTTTTTAGAACGCAATAATTGATTTTGTTCGATTTTCTTGTAAAAGTTCGAAATTCTTCCAATAAGCTATTTATATTTAAAAATATAATATATAAAATAAGGAAAGTAAGATGACTGTTCTTGTTCATCTTATTTTTCCCCCTGTTTTCTTTTTTGTTATTGTCTTTCGTTTATTGTATGTTATCAATTTTAGAGCGTATTAATTGGTTCTTGTTCGATAGGTTCCAAATAATCTATTTAAACATTAAAATACAAACTATAACATAATTGTTAAAAAATTTGTTTGGGCGGTGCTCAAAATAGTATTAGATAGATATAGTGATAGAATTTCAGGGATGGTAAAAATGAACAACACATATGTACGTAAACATTTTTTACAGGCAGGTATAGCAGTTATGTTATGTATTATTTTAATGATACCCTCGTTTCAAGCACTCGCCATAACCAAAGAAACAAACTATACGAAAAATGAATCTCTTCTTTCTGTGACAGAAGAGTCTCAGTCTTTTACGTTTACTCTTCAGGTTCCATCTATTGATATCTCAGATGTTACTGATGATGATGGACGTACCTATCAAAAAATATCAATTCCGGGTCTGGATTCCTTCTTTCCAGAAGATGCCGGCGGTCCACTAATACCCTATCTTATTAAATATGTCCACATCCCTGATAATGCAAAAGATGTAACAGTTCAGGTGCAGACTGATGGCGCACCTAGTGTTTATCGTGATATTCTTGTGTATCCATGTCCTAAGAGTATCGAAAAGACGGATGATGGAGGAAATAAGTACCTTGCTGAAGAATTCTGTTTTGATGAGACGAAATATGCTAGTCAGCATTCTGCTCCTGAGAACCTGGTTGAAATTGTTGAAGTTGGATATCTCCGTTCCGTCAGAATCGGTAAACTTCGTATCAATCCTGTTACCTATGATCCTGCGCTGAAGACTATTAAGGTCGTACACAACCTCGATATAACTGTACAATGGGAGAAAGATAAAGATATACAGACAAAACCGGATAAAACAGAAGGCTTTGAACAGTTGATGACACAATCAATCTTAAATTACGAACCACCGGTAAATACGCCTCAGAAGACCCGATCATCTGAACGAGGAGGATCAGTTAGGTATATCACAGGATCTCAACTTTGGGATACCTCAATAGTTTGTGATTATCTGGTGATCACCCATCAGGATTTCTTCTCAAGTCCTGTGCTCGCTGATTTTGTGAATTACCGGGCCACATATGGTAATCTGGATGTCGTCGTGGTACAAACAAGTGATATTGGGTCTGATTATTCAATTAAATATTTTGTGAAATATGCATATGATTATTGGCAGACCGCGCCCCAGTACCTTCTTATTGTTGGGAATAAACAGCATGTTCCTTCGCATCAGACAAGCGACTCTGATGGTTTTATGGATGATGAAAAGTGGTATGTTTGCGTTGCTGGAGGCGATGAATGGGCTGATATGGCGATGGGGAGATTCTCCGTAGAAAACGAGGCTGAACTACAAAGTATATACAACAAGATAGTATATTATGAGCAGCATCAGTTATCTGACAAACCATTTTTCAAAAAAGCATTAGTTTTTCAAGCATTTTGTCAATATGCAGGACCGGTGTATAATACGGTGTTCAATGCAGGATTTACCACAACATACCTTAATATGTTTTATGGGAACTACTCTCAAGATATCATTGATGCAATAAATAGTGGGCAGGATATTGTCTATTATTCTGGACACGGATCCTCAACCTCGTGGGAAATCTTTTCTATTGGAAGTCTTCCTTATCTTACAAACACTATTTTCCCGATCGTGATGACGACCGCTTGTTCGACAGCAGATTTGGACGCTGAATCTCTTGGTGAACAATTTGTCAATATAGAAAATAAGGGAGCTGTTGCCTATTACGGTGCGACAAAGGCGGTTGGTCAGTCCCCTACAAACGAAATTCTGGGTAAAATATTTGATAACGCTGAATATCACCTTGGGAAGGCTATTATGTATGGCGAGTTTATGTATGATACTGGTTCTAGGCATAAAATATATATTTTATTGGGTGATCCTGCGCTTCAGTCTTTTGGTTATCCTGAAGATAGTAATAATCTACCGGATCTGACTGTTTCTTCCTCCGGAGTAAATTATGATTGTTTCACGCAACAACTGACAGTTAATGTTTCGAATATTGGTGCTGTGGATGCCTATAATGTTTTAGTAAATGTAGTTATCGTCGATGAGAACGCAGGAACAAATATTCTCCTCGGAAGCCATGTTTTCAGTGTGGTGCCCGCAGGCGGGGAAATTCAATCGGTGACGTTATCTGATATCGCTCCGCCGGTTAATGGAGATTATTCTGTTGCTGTTATAGTCGACCCTGAGAATGCGATAGAGGAATCTTTCGAGCTGAACAATTATAATGGCAGACGGATGATGATTTCACCAACTTTTATTGATATTACTAGTAGTTCAGGTATATACGCTTACACAAAACTTGTTGTACGTGGTGATGTTAACAGAGATGGAT
>JAPKYE010000122.1 GCA_026394495.1 Methanobacteriota archaeon
ATTCTTGTCCAACACATGCCACCCTTCATCAACCATTCTGTTCGTGATACTATCCAGCGGGGCACAACAATGACCGTGAAACTCGCTGAAGATGGAGAAATGATACGGGATGGCGTCATCTACATTGCACCAAGTGAGATACACCTTGAACTGAAGAACAATCGAAAGATTCGTTTGTTTGAATCTGAAAAAGTCAATTATGTATGCCCCGCGATATATGTTGCAATGAACTCCCTTATACAATTTGAAGATGACCTGATTATATCGGAGTGATTCTTACCGGTGTGGGAAAAGATGGCGCACAGGGTTTGTTCCATATAAAAAATATTGGTGGAATCAAATCCCTGGTGGAAAACATCTTTTTGTCTCGAATATAAAGAACGAACCATCTACACTACACTCACCCAATATATTTCCCTCCCGCAAATGATAGCGCTCACCGGTCTCCGACGCGTTGGAAAAACAACACTTCTTTACAAAATAATCCAAACGCATCTCACCAAAAAATTCGACCCAAAAAACATAATCTACTTCTCGTTCGACGAATTCAAAGAAACAGAAATCAGAGAAATCCTCTCCACCTATGAACAGATGATGGATAAAGATCTTCAAAAAGGACGATATCTTCTTCTCCTTGATGAAATCCAAAAAGTAAAACACTGGGAAGAACAACTGAAACGCATCTATGATATCTATGGCAAAACCATTAAAATCATTATCTCTGGGACAGAATCCTTATTCATCAAAAAAAAGTCAAAAGAAACCCTCGCAGGGAGACTTTTTACATTCACTGTCGCACCTCTCACATTTAAAGAATTCCTCCGATTCAAAGAGGTATCATACAACCCTCCTAGACTCTATGAAAAAGAACTTTCACAACTTTACAATGAATATGTCCGTACACAAGGCTTTCCTGAGCTTATCGGCATCAAAGAAAAAGAAATCATTAAAAAATACATCAAGGAAAACATCATCGAAAAAATAATCTATCGAGATATACCTCATTTATATAATATACGGGAGATATCTGTCCTTGAAACCATTTTGAATATACTTATGGAGGATCCAGGTCAACTTATTGAACTTAATGACCTTGCGAAAGATCTCCACCTTTCACGTCAGACTCTCTCTAATTATCTCCGTTACCTCGAAGACGCATTTCTTATCAGAAAGCTTTACAACTATTCTAAAAATAGAAGAAAAGTGGAGCGGAAACTTAAAAAGTATTATCCAACGATTCTTTCTCCAGACCTCTTCTTCCGTGATGATACTCTCGCCCAATCAAAAACATTTGAAGGAAGTATTATTAATCAACTACAGGTAGAGTTCTTCTGGCGAGACCCCTATAAAAACGAGGTCGATGCAATCATATTACATGACCAAAAACCATCTCCGATTGAGATCAAATATGGAAAAATTGAGACAAAGGGGTTAGTAAAATTTATGGAAAAATTCCACATAAAAGATGGATGTATCATATCTTTGAACCAGGAAAACTCTCTTGATATTGATGGGAAAAAAATACAAATAATTCCGGCATATAAATTCGTATTACAATACTGTCCATAAAATACTTTTCATGAACTTCGTTATGGGGGATATTATTGCAATTCATAATGCGAATAATATTGTCGAGATGCTGAAATAAATGATCGTTTTTTTTGTTTAGGAAAAAACCTAAACTATTTCGATTACAACTTTTTATATGGTATTTATTAAGTGAAAGAATCTGTCTGCAAGTTTATATAAAGCAAGTTTTTCCATTAATAAAAATAGCTTAGCCTACATCATCAATACACCGGGGAAAAAAATAAGTTCAACCTCAAATAATTTTTTACCAGAAAGATCATTTTTTTCCATAGCATAAATGGGTAAAAAATAGGAAAAAATGTTTCCCTTCGTTGTAGTAACTATTTCATATTCCTAACAAGAAAACCCATGCTGGAATACAGTCCACTTGTACACCGT
>JAPKYE010000078.1 GCA_026394495.1 Methanobacteriota archaeon
GGGTTGTGTGACGACCTGTGCGTCTGCGACGCTTCGCTCGCATCGTTCAGCGTTCGCTGAACTAGATGGTTGCTTATCGGCTGGTGGACTGGAACAGCAGCAACGCTTGCAAACAAAACCATAACCATAAAACATTTTATATTCATTAGAGATTATAAAATGTATATATATTATTATATTTTCAGTTCCTAAATAGCGAGTGGTAGATCTCGATATAATGAATGGGACAACCGGGTTCATTTATCTTTTCTAGTAAGAACCGTTCTAGTTGCGTCATCGTATATATGTTCGAGAGATATTTTAAAACCCTATTTTCAAAAAAAATTGGTTAACATTTAGGCATTTTTTGACTTAAAAATAATCTCCGTATATAATATAGAAGAAAATGGAAGAACCAATCGTTACTAGAAAGACTGCTGATATGGCCGCGTATATGCGTCAATACCGTCTCGCTAATTTAGATAAGTGCCGTGCTCAAGACCGAGAGCAATACCACGCTATAAAACACAAGAGATATTATAAGTTCTTCACACCAGAAGAACTCGAAAAATACGACAAGGATACTATTATAACGATTGGTAAGGAACGGGCTAGAATGGAACGGGCCAAAAATATCGTATTTAATGCTTTATCGCAATATCCAAATATTTTGAATGATTTATAACTATAAAAAATTGAACTCATATTTTTTATATTTAGGGAAAACAACGATTTTAACTTAAACATAAAATTATTATCTTTGTATAGAATATAACGCAAAGACCAATGTTTTCCCTGATTGTCGAACCTACCGAAACTCGCCTCAACGGCATTACGCTCTACGAACAGATTGACCTGAATATGCTGAACGCATTTAAGGTCAGCGACTTTGCTGTATACAAAGATAAACGTCGCATTGACAATAAGACTGAAAAACAGGTGCTTATTGATTACTCCGCAAATTACAAGAAGAAGATCAATCTGGTCGCAGTTGATTATACTCGCGGTAAGAAGAAACTTGGACGTGTCAATCCAGTCAAGTCGCTCGGTATGACAACTATCCGCCGTGTTACTCGAAATACTTTTATGCGCCAGAATTATTATGATGTTGATATTGATAATTGTCACCCAGTCGTTCTTCACGGTATTCTGAAAAAAACACTTTCCGAAGATAAGAAGATCGAATTAGAATATCCTACTTTGACAGAGTATTGTTGCAACAGAGATTCAGTGATTGCTGATGTTATGAAAGCGTATGACTGTAACCGTAGACGCGCCAAGAACGCATTTATATCTTTGATGTATGGCGGGACAATTGCGTCGTGGAAGAAAGGTGATGCTTCCAAAGGTGAAGATGAGATCACCAAAATAGATCCTAACGTTGGAAGTTTCCTCAATAAGTTTCACGGGGAGATCAATAATGTAATCACTTTATTTATCGACAACAATAAGGATTTGTATGCTCGCGAATGCGATACTTATCGCAAAGATGAAAAGAATAAGGATAAGAAAAACGAACGCGGTTCATTCTTTTCTACGATTATGCAAGACTTCGAAATCAAAATCATCGACCATCTTCTCGATTATGTTATGGATAAGACCGAATTGTCACGCGTTGAAGGGCAGCCAGATAAGCATATCATTTCATATTCCTATGACGGGTTTATGCTTCTCAAGGAACGCGTTGATGCGAATGGTGGGCTGCCAGCATTACTGGAGAATCTCGAGCAACTGACATTTGACTTCTGTGGAGTTGAAGTTAAGTTTTCTGGAAAGGATATGAACAATGAATATCATAAGGATTTCGTTTATGTTCCTTCGGCTGTGCCGTTGGTGGAGACAAATAAAGAGCGCGAGAAGCGTGAGAAACTTGAACAAGAACTGGATGAGAAGATTGAAAAGGAAAGAATGAAGAAGAAGATGATGGCGGAGAATAACCAGAAATATACGGATATGAAAACTGCCTTCGAAAAGAACCACTGTAAAATCATTCATCTCGGGATTTATATTGAAATCGCATCTTCGGGCAACTTCATTCGCAAGCAGAGACAGATGGAGGAGAAGTATATGCATATGTCGTATAAGAAGGATTTGCTTGGAAATAATGTCCCGTTTATCTATGAGTGGTTGAAGGATCCAAATATAAGGTCGTATTACAATATGGACGTTTATCCTAATCCAGCATTGTGTCCTTCTAATTACTTCAATCTTTGGGTGCCTTTTGAAATGGAGTTTGTAAAGAAGTGGACGCACGACCAGACTGGTCTCGATTTCTTGTTGAACCATATTCGTATTATTTGCGGAAATGATGACTTGGCGTATAACCAAGTTATCAAATGGTTCGCGCATATGATACAACACCCAGAGCATAAATCGTATATGCCTACCTTCATTTCAAAACCTGGAGCAGGTAAGACATCTATATTCGAATTACTCGAGAAGATATTGGGTTCGGATAAATGTCTGTCTTCATCTACACCGTCGATTGAAGTATGGGGGCCGTTTAATAGTCTTATGGCTGGTAAGTTCCTCGTTTGTATTGATGACCCTGAAATCGTGGATAATAATTTCCACGAAAAAATCAAAACGATTATATTGGGGAAGACGTTGAATATCCAGAAGAAGGGAGTTGATAGTTATATTGAAAAATCATACTGTCGTGTTATGGGTGCTACTAACAAGGAAAACGGATTTATGCGTGAAGAGAAGGAAGGTCGTCGAACATTGACTATTCGTGCAAGTGACGAGAAGATTGGCGATATTCCTTACTTTACAAAATTATATGATCTTATGGGACAAAAGGATACTTTGAAAACATTCTACGAGTATCTTAAAACTCTGCCTGATGTTCCTACGGAGTTTAAACTTCCAGAGAAGACATCATACCAGAATGAACTAACACAATTGACCGAGAAACCAATTATTCGTTGGTTGAAGGATTTCACGAAGATTGAATTATCTCAACGCGAAGAGATGCAGGCTCGTATCGCAAATGGAAACCCGATGAATGAGGAAATCCCTGAAGGTGATCATATAGGGATGTTTCCATCAAATGAACTTCACGCATCTTATCTCGAGTTTGCTGAAACCAACAAACTTGAATATGGTGTGAGTGTTGTAAAGTTTACCGTTATGTTGTATACCGCTGGATTTGAAAAGGAGATTCAAACAAAGAAAACAAAGACTATGAATAAGAAGATAATTAATTTCACAATGTTAGAAGCCATATTCGAGAAGAATGGTTGGTAAATCTTATTTCCTTACTGAGATTGGAGTATGGAAATAAATGCAAGTTGTTTTATTGGGTCGGTCAGGTGGGTGGGGGGTGGGGGGTGGGGGGTGGGTTAGAGTAGTCATAGTGAAGGGAGGTTCTAAAATCACTTTTTTTATTGTTTTATTTCCAGAAATTCTGGATTTCAAATGAAAAAAAAAGTGTTTTTTAGAATCCAGTTACACTATGCTACTTTTTCAACCCCCCACCCTCCACCCCCCACCCATATAAAAAAAAACAAACAAGGAAAGGAAAGGAAAGGTTTGCTCACCATTCACCGTCTAAGCCATTTTGTTTTCTTCAAAAAAAACAAATAACCCATCTTTTCATCTATTAATCTATCTGGTTCGTTTCTATATTCATACAAACGTTTAATATATTGTTGTTCTTCTTCTATTATATGTGAACATCTATCACAACTAACCTGTGGAATACGAACACAAGTAAAGCGATCATCTATATTACGATTCACCGAACCTGCTGATAATTCAACCCATTCGCAACCCTCACGGTTTTGTTCTGGTGTTGCGTGTGATTTATATATTTCAATAATCATATGAATATTTCCAGAATTATCTATGATCGCAACATCAGCCTTTCGTTTGACACCCGTTTTATCAATATAAGACTGTTCTATAACCGCAAAATATCCATTTTTTTTATAATTGCTTAAATTATGTAATTCTTCAGTCTTATCACATCTTAAACATATTTTTTTTGTAATTGTCATATTCTGTGATTTATTAAATCTACACGCTATTTTTATTTTCGCTTCATAATGGTCTTTCGTTTCTCCACCTGCGCCAGTATATCCTGAAAACTCAATGCATTCAGAACCCTTTTTATGACAAAAATGATGTTGTTTCACATCCCCCTTTCTAACAATAAGTTCACCTTCACAACTCAAGCAGGTTATACCCTTCTGTCCTGTAAAACAATGACTTACGAGAACAAACTTTTCTCCATATTTCGCAACCTTATTAAAATCGATTTCTTGAATCATTTTTCTTTATAATTTATTGCTTTATAACTTTAAGTTAGATTTTAATATTTCGCCTAAATATATCAAAATCCTAATTTACCAAAGTAATTCTCTCGCCAGATTATTCGCAGACCATTTATCGCTCCGCCAGTTGCCCTTGATTCCCGCACTCCGTTTAAGGTAAGCAGTCCGACGCTTGTCGTCACCGTGTTTGGTATAGTCCGCTAAAGTAGATCCAAAATGTACGGTAGTACCATCGGGTTTTATGACCTTGTATTTCTTATCGGGACGATTGCTTATCGACAGCTTCGCACCGTCACCTTTTGCGTAAGCGGCGAACTTTCGCTTCACGGTTACAGGGTTGCTTATTTTCACTAATTCGCTTTCCTTCATTTTTATTATATACAT
>JAPKYE010000050.1 GCA_026394495.1 Methanobacteriota archaeon
TTGTAACCACATGTTATCAAATTCTTCACTAGGAATTATAAGTAATATTTAAATCTTTTTTTTGTAATCCCCCTTCCATGCAATAAATTGCATGGTTTTCCCCAAAGTACGGGGGAACAAAACGCCTTTCGGCGTTTTAAATATATTATTCCATGCGATTCATCCCACAAACTAAACAGTAGTTACGAATGTACGAAAAAAAATTTAAATAGTAAAAACAAAAATACACCTAGTAATCAAAAATGATAAGAGAATTATCAGAAAAAACGAAATTTTAAAATAATTCTGTATAGAAATTTTGGAATATCGATAAAGCTACCGCTAATCGATAACCATCAATTCCCCATAAAAATCAACCGAGATAGTATGCAGATCATGCATAGGAATATCATCAGATAAGATGAAAGATGACGATTTCTCAGAGGCAAATGCCAAATTCTATGTTTCAATTTAGAGTTAATACTAATCCATAGATTATACAAAACAAAGGAAAGCAAGATGAGGAAAAGCCTTACTGCATAAGAAAGCGAACAGGTTTTACCTCGAAACTGTTTTTTTGTTTTATATCCTGTTTCTATCCTCCATCTATTCCTGAAATCACTTGCAAGTTTAAACGCTGCCTCTTGAGAATCGACCGGGATATTGGTAATAAAAATAAAATATCGGTCATCCTCATCGTATTTATCAGCAGATATATCCTCAACTACTGAATTGTCCGTAATAACAAGTTTAGTTTTCACTCTCATCCTTCTCCGATCACGACTATCATGAGCTGTTTTATTAAATTCATAATCATACACATGCCACACTCTCTTAAAATTCTTAAATTCTTCTAGAAATCTCCTGATCTGTTTTGTTTTAATTGCCCTTATAACAAAAGGGATTTTGTGCTCTTTTAAACGATCTACAGTGACTGCATTAAAAAATCCCCTATCAAAAAGTACTGCTTTAATATCAACTAATTTACGAACATTCCCCAATAGAGACAATGGTATTTTTCCTTGATCAGTATCCCGAAATACAGGCTCAAAATCAACAGTAAATTTATCATCTTCTACAATATCTACAGATATGATTCTGTGAAAGCTATGAGTTCCAGATTGTTTTCTACTATGAACAAGTTTATCGATATCATCACATTTCTTTCTCCTTTTCTTCCAATCACGTTGCTTCTTAACATACCGAGGCACATCATGATAATCTACAGCCAAATACACCTTTCCTTTTGGTCTATCAATCCACCTTTTAAACAGATTTAAATTAATAGTTTTAAAATCAAGAAGAACGTTCCTCCATCCATACGTTTTAATTCTATTAATTACCGTATCTGCACTACATATCTTCATTGAGTAGCAACAGAGTTCTGTTACCGTAGTCTCAATAAATTGATTCAGAAACGACGTCAGCAACAAAATCTCAAATATCTCTTGATTGCTACGGATTGTATTACAACTAACAGGTAGTTTAATATCCCTCTTCAATGACTTCAAAATAGTGTTATATATCTTTTTGTGCATTCCCATCCCAAATGTGTGTTATGTGTTTTGTTAGAACATATCAAAATCACATAACACACACTTAAAACTTTAACTTGCGGAACTACAGTAAAGTTTGGGGATTTCTCGCTTGGATTCTAGTTAAATGAAATAAGGGCTGCGCCCTTATAATTCCTTCCGCCTTCGCTCCTCGGCAAGCCCTAACGGGCATTGCCGTATCTCACTCGGCAGTCATGGTTGGTAGTCGCTGCTGTTGGTCATCAACAACTTGTATTTTATGATGATTCGGTTGATCTCTAATATAAGCACCAGATTCCTCTAGGTTTTTCCAACCTGTTGATTCATAGTGATCATACCCATTCCAGAAACCACCACGTGGGTATCGTTTCCGAAAACCTGGAAAGATTTCAAATATCTTTTTTGCACTATAGGATTTCAGCATAATTTCAGCGGTTTGAATTGAGTATCGTTTTGGGATGTTCACTAAGAAGTGGACATGGTTCATAGCGAAACCAAAATCACCAAACTCAAAACCGAAGCGTTCCAAATATCGGAACGCTTGGGTACAGGTATCTATATAGATCTGTTTTCTAAAACAGTTATATCTGTTATGGGTGACAAACATCATAGTCACCCAGTTATTTCGGGTGTCACCCGAAATCTTTTTAGAGCTACCGCTACATACAATATCCATAATGTTTTTTCCTGTCGCACCTTTTACAGGGCACACCCTTAGCGGTGTGCCGCGTGTGACAAAAAACAGATATGTTTTAATTAGAGAAAAAAGAGATGCGACTTTTCATCTGCGGGTCTTACAACATTCTGTTTTCAGACCGCGCAGTATTCCCAGTCGCAACTATAATA
>JAPKYE010000014.1 GCA_026394495.1 Methanobacteriota archaeon
TACCGTCACCGACAACGCGACCAACCTTTCAAGCACCTCCATCCTGCACATCCAGATATGCCCGCTTGTCGCCAGCTTCAACACCACCTACGCCTACAGCATAGCACCACAACACACCATCATCTTCAACAGCACCTCAGAAGGCATCAACCAGATCATCAACCACACCTGGAACCTCAACGACGGAACAACCTCCTACCAAAAAAACATCACACACGCATTCGTCTCGGATGGCGACTACAACGTCACCCTCACCGTCACAGACATATACAGCAACACACACCAATGCACAAAACTGATCAGCATAGAACCCAACCCACCACGCCTCGGAGAAGTATCCACAATACCAACCCTTGCCCAACCAGGAACACCAGTCAATATCTACGCAGACGGCTTTGATAACCAAAGCCAACTCCAAGACATCGTCATCACCATGACCTACCCGGATAATTCCACGGAAAACATCACGATGAACATCGATGGAACCTCGGAGTTCGACTACTCATACTTCTTCTTTAACACCTGGGAACAGGGACCATACTTCTACACCATAACTGCAACCGACGCCGCAGGTAACACCAACATCTCCAACGTCTACTCCTTTCATATCGGGAACGTCGACTACACCCTTCAATACCCTCCAGACGACAGCACCATCAACACCCTCAACCCTACTCTAAGTGTCACCATTACCAACCTGCTTAACCAATCCACTGACGTCAACGTATCGTTCCTTGCTGAAGATGCAGACATCACAACATCACACCTCATCAGCGACGACAATATTGATGATGTGAATGCAATCGATGCAGCGGATCTGGATCAAGACGGCGACATCGACGTCATCGAAGCAGACAATAACCAGATCGCATGGTACAAAAACACCAACGGCGTATTTGAAAAATACATTATAAACAGCACATCTGCATTTAGAAGGGATATTCATGCTGTCGACATGGACAACGACGGCGATTACGACCTGCTAGGCTGCACCAATTGGTACTACTATTATTATTACCCGGATTATGATGTTTCTTGGTGGGAGAACAATGGTTCCGGAGGTTTTTCACAACATTCGATCCCTGAAAGTTTTTTTGCTAGGAAGGTTTACCCCGCTGACTTAGACGGTGACGGCCATATGGATATCGTCGGCATCTCACAAGACAGTCCCATCTGGTGGAAAAACGATGGAAACGGATCCTTTGACATCCAATACACACATATAACCTATGAAGGCGAATACGATGCCCTTAATGATGTAAAAGCAGCGGACCTGGACCGGGATGGAGATCAGGATATTATTATTTGTGGCGACAATGATCTTTTCTGGTGGGAAAATCTTGAAAATGCAAGCCTGTTCGTTGAGCATAAACTTGTTGACGATGACGGTTATGATGTCTCTAATATGCAGAGCGTGTGCGTAACAGATGTCGATCGCGACGGCTTCAATGATCTGATCACCCATGGAAATAAAATTCTCTGTTGGTATAACGATAGGAACATGGATTTCAATTATGATATAATCAGCAACGATGTGTATCATACAGAAGGTGTAGACGCTGCTGATGTAGATGCTGACGGGGATACTGACATCATAAGCACCTCAAATTATACGCAGGCGACATGGTGGAGAAACGATGGGGATTATTCGTTTACAAGAATTGATATGGATGAAGATTTTTCAGATCCGACGTGTGTCCAAGCAGTTGACATGGATGCTGATAACGATATCGATGTGATAGCTGCGGACTCTGAGAAGATTGTGTGGCTGGAAAATGATCAGACCTTTGACCGGGATGACAATGTCGCCTCTGGGACGAACGCATTATATGAATGGACTGATTTATCATTCAAATCTCCTTATTTTTGGCGTACCGCCATAACTATAAACAATGTGGTGGAGGCAGGTCCATTATGGTGTTTTCACACGGGCGATATCAGCATCACATCGGTTTCCTGCAGCCCGGAAACCACCGGGTATGGGTGTAATGTGACGATTAATGCAACAATCACAACCTGTGATACGAACGTGTATTCCGCGGGTGTGAACATCACGTACCCTGATCAAACGATAAAGAGTTACATACTTAATCATACCACAGGGGACTGCTATAGCCTTCTGTTTTCAGATGCATGGCAGCATGGACAGTATTACTATTATGTCTGGGCGATAAGCAACACCAATAACTATACCATATCTTCGGAGTATGGTTTCAATGTGTCCGCGAATGCCACGGTTACGATTGAGACACTTAAGGATGAGTACGGACCGAACGAGTATGTGAACCTCACAGATCCACCAGAAGATGAAGACCCTTCAGTTGATATCCCAGATGTAAAAACCCAAACAGATGAATGGTATGTTACGGAACGTGGACCAGCATGGATAAAATACAGGAATGGTACAAAACCAGAATATAGGATACGAACGTATGGTGACCTAGTGAATTACAAAGATGAAGCTGGTATCTACAGGGAGATTAACATTAGTACTCTCACTGCATCATTTGATGGCTCATATATCTTAAATTCCACACCTTATCTTTTTACACTTGATTCAACAAGACGTTTTATGACAATCTACCCAGACCGGAACAATAAAGACAGATATGTTGAGATGTATATGCCGTCAAGTTTTACAATGGACAGCAGACCGTTCTGGCAAAATGTTCCATCGTTCATTAATGCTGTTGGTACGATACAATGGGTTTCTCCTAATTACGATATTCAGTTAAGGTTTGATAACAGTCGGTTCTTTTTTGAGATTGTGCTAAAGAACAGTCTCGCTGCAACAAGCACATTCAATATGACGGTCATACCACACAACATGAGTTACTCTGATCTGAATTGGATTAACAGGCTTACCGATGCGAACGATGTCACTAGACCTCTTACGGTGACATATAATGAGACAACACATATTCTAGATGTCTCTATCAATACAGTAGGTCTTACATATCCGATCACTGTGGACCCTTCCATGCAGTTTTATGGTCTTTCACAGGATTGTTATATCTCAAGTTCTGGGACTGTTTATGATACTGTTTGGAATGCATCGACAGGCACTATTAGTAACTCTACAACTTCGTATGTTGGTCAACGGAAATCTGGTTCTACTTATTATGATTACAGGAATCCTATTTACTTTAATGTCGATTGGGATTTGCCTGCTCTTGCGACGTTGACTGGTATGTCACTGAACCTATATGTTACTGCATCTTATCTTGGCGATACTAAATATTTGGTTATTCAGAACGGGACAACAGCTGGTTATCCTCATGATCCACCAGAAGCAGGAGACTACGATAAACAGTATTACGGGAACGACGGAGGAACAAAAACCAGTTTTTCGACAAACGAATATAATGCGATTCCGCTAAATGCTACGGGTCAATCCTGGATTGATTTCTCCGGTGCAACAGTCACAAAATTCTTCCTTCGGACATCAACCGATATATCTGGGACTGCACCAACTGGCAATGAACGGTTGACATATAATTCCGTGAACTATGCTGGGACATCATACGACCCATATCTTGAAGTGACCTACGTGTATTATGTTGAAACATCAGTGGATGTTTTGCCATCTGAGGTATACAAAAATCCGTATGATGCCACTGTTACAGGGGCAAGCGGATATGATAATGTGTCGTTGCTGTATCGTTACATAGATGAAACAGGTTTCTCGAATCGCTCTCTTGTCAATTACTCTTCCGACGCAGCAGATAATTCCATTGTGTACGTTGGCGGTACGTCATATAGTTATTGTTTGTTCCAGACTTTTTATGTGCCGTATGATTGTTATTTCGGCAATCTTTCGATGTGGATGAAAAAAGATGAAAGTGCTGCTACCTATTATGCGAATTTTTATAGTTGTAATGGCACAGGAGTACCCAATGGTGATTTCTTGGGTAGTTCAGGGGATAGTCTCGATGCAGACATGGGACTCGCCTACGGCTGGGTGTCATCTAATGCTGTTTCGTCGATATTCTTCAAAGGAGGTAATACATATGGTTTTGAATTGTATGTTACACCTCAAGCAGGGTCTATGTCTCCTCCACCGTATGATGGTTTTGTCTGGGTGGGCTATAACGAAAGTCATGACTACGATTATACGGGTGGCAGCCGATGGAATATTTCAACAAGTTATCCCCCATCATATACTGAAACACCTGAAGAAGATTTCCTGTTCAAGATGAATTTCAGTTGGATTCCCTGGAATGACACATCAAATCCTGATACCGCGGTACCATGGTCGTTCCCATTTAACTTCCCAGATGGAAATGGAGTCTATGAATTCAGAAGTCTCGGATGCTACCAGGGTTTTTATGAGAATTATTCTTATAATAATGACACATGGTGTCATTATCAGATTCAGTCAAAAATCGAAAACATTGGTTCTACCGACATCAAAGGATATCTTTTGATACAGGTGCAATATAACAATTCTGGAGTGTGGATTGTTGATAACGATACGATCAATGAGACGACGCCACGGACCATCATTCATGGCGATCAGCTGGCACTTGATCAGATATTCAATGGTTTGGTGAATACGAATGATCTCCAAAACGGGAACGGCACGTACCGGGTATATGCAGCATTCAGAGATCCCTATGGCGATATCTTGAAAACCGACGATGACGTTGAACTTGCTGCATGGTACGAATTCACAATAATATTACTCTAGCAGATATAATATATAAAAAAGAGGACAAGAAAATGCATGAAAAAAACATCGTTTATTAAAACTTTAAAAAAGAGTAGATTCGCATGAAAGCAATTGCGTTTGCACCTGGTCATATCTCTGGTTTTTTCGAACCGTTTTATCATCCTGCGAGTCTGCAGCGTTCTGGTTCTCGTGGAGCAGGATTGTCTGTTTCTTTGGGGGCTACCTCGGAGGTTATGGTAAAACCTGCAACAGCCCAGTGTATTGATGTGTGTATCAATGGGAAAAAATCTTCTGCGCCGGTGACTCGTTTTGCGTTGCAGTCGTTGCTTCAGGATGCATTGGTATCAGTCTCAGTAAATACGTGTCTAGATCTTCCTGTTGCTCAGGGGTTTGGGATGAGTGCTGCGGGTGCGTTGAGTGCATCACTTGCGCTTGCGAGTATTTTGAAGATCCCTCAAGCGGAGGCATTGACGGCTGCGCATTGCGCTGAAGTGCAGCTTCGCACGGGTCTAGGTGATGTGATTGCGAGTAGTTTTGGTGGAATTGAGATTCGCAGACAACCTGGTCTTCCGCCATGGGGGATGATTGAGCATATCCCCGGGAAATATGATGTTGTGTTGTGTGTGATTGGGAAAAAAATGGAGACAAAAAAGGTTCTTTCAGATACAAAAAAACTTGAGGATATTACGCAGGAAGGAAGATATTGTGTAAAAAAATTGTTAGAAAGACCATCCATTGAACAGTTGTTTTCGTTGTCGCAACATTTCACAAAAAAAATAGGGTTTGCTGATCCAAAGGTGCTTGAAGCGATTGATGCAGTGCGGTATCAAGGGATGGCTAGTATGTGTATGCTGGGTAATTCGGTGTTTGCTGTTGGAAGTACATCCCAACTAAAACATATTCTTTCTTTATTTGGGAAAACCGTAGTGTGCACTGTTGATGTATATGGGGCGCATGTTCTCTAAAAGAAAAAAAATGATTGATGCGGGTTATTTTTTTATGGGCATTTGCGGTATCGTTCCCAAATCTGATCGATGTGCTGCTGCATGAGTTTAAGTTTCTCTTCGTCTCTCTTTGGTTTGAACAAATGGCTGAACCGTCCTTGAAGTTTGATCCATTCTTCTAGTGGTTTTTTCTCTATTTTTTTGTCAAGGATCAGTTTGCTTTTTCCGTTAAATGTCATAATATCGTTTTCACATTCGTACATGGTCCATGCGCCGGTTTCAACAGCGAGCCGCCCCATTTCAACGGTTTTATCCATGCTGAATCGCCATCCTGGGGGGCAAGGGGCAAGGATTTCTATGTATTTTGGTCCGTGGATATCTTTTGCTTTTTTTACTTTTGCGTAGAGGTCTTCAGGGTAGCTGATGCAGGTTTGTGCTGAGTAGGGGATGTGGTGGGCTCTGATGATGTCTCCCATTTCTTTTCGAAACTCTGTTTTCCCTCCGACTGTTGTCGTAGTCCATGCAGCATATGGTGTTGCGCCGCTGCGTTGGATACCGGTGTTTGAGTAAATCTGGTTGTTGTAGCAGATGTAGATGAAGTTTGTTCCTCGTTCAAGTGCACCAGAGAGTGCTTGCAGGCCGATATCATAGGTTCCACCGTCACCTGCCCAGGCGAGAACTGTTGTGTCTTTTTGTCCTAGTTGCCTGAGTGCTGCTTCGATGCCTGATGCACCTGCTGCCGCTGCCTCAAACGCAATATTCATGACAGGAACATCAAACGAGGTGTTTGGATACAGGCTTTCAATTACGGCAGTGCAACAAGCAGGAACAGTCATCACCGTGTTTTTCCCAAGTGCCTTTAACACAATTCTGAGTGCCATGGTTGCTGGGCATCCTGGGCATGAAGCATTTCCAGGAAGCATGCATTCTTCAGTTGGCATGTCTTTGATCGCCATACGGTTAGTCCTCCCTTAGGCCGTACCATTCGTTGGTTTTTGTTTTGCCACGTACTGCTTTTTCACACATTTTTTCGATGTCTTTGTATGTGACGTCGGTTCCACCTAGTCCAGCTATGTATCCGATGACTTTTGCATCTGATTTTTGGTAGAGTGCTGCTTTGATTTCATTAAACATTGCGCCTTCGTTTCCAATGGAGATGTTTCGATCAATAACAATGAGATGCGCTTTTTTGCTGAGTCGTATGATTTCTTCTGTGGGAAATGGTCGGAATACTCTGAGTCGTGCGAGTCCAACTTTTAATCCTTTTTTCTGTAGTTCATCAATCGCTGCTTTGCTTTCAGCACCAAGTGCACCGCTGCTGATAAGAATAAATTCTGCATCCTCTGTTTTGTATTCCTCGAAAAGGCCCCCGTGGTTTCGTTTAAAAGTTTGTTCCCATTCTTTTGTTATCTTCGGGATGATTGTTTTTGCGTGTTCTTGTGCATCCTGCATCGCTTTTCTGACTTTATAGTAGCTCATCGGTGCGATGATGTTTCCAAAAGTGATTGGGTTATTTACATCCAGTTTCCAATGAGGTTTATATGCTGGGAGGAAATCATCGATTTCTTTTTGAGTGGGGATATCAGCAGGCATCGAGGTGTGTGAGAGAACAAAGGCATCGTAGTTGATCATGACGGGGAGAATAATTTTTTCGTGTTCCGCAATTTTGAATGATTGGATAACTGTGTCAAAGATTTCTTGGTTGCTTGAGCAGTAGATCTGGATCCAGCCTGTGTCTCGTTGGGAGATGGAGTCGTTTTGGTCAGCCCAGATGTTCCATCCTGGTCCAACGACACGATTGATGTTACACATGACGATCGGCATTCTGGCTAGTGCTGCCCAGTGTAGCATTTCATGCATGAGTAGAAGCCCATGGGATGATGTTGCGGTGAATGTCCGTACTCCCGCTGCTGATGCGCCGATGCATGCGCTCATAGCTGAGTGCTCTGATTCGACGCAGATGTATTCGCCTTTGTATTCGCCGGTGTCAACGTATTTTGCGATTCCTTCAACTACGGTGGTCTGGGGTGTGATCGGATACGCTGCGACGACCGCGGGTCTGGCCATTATCGCTGCTTTTGCCGCGATGTAGTTACCGGTATCAATCATCATCGTCATTGTTGTTTTCCCTCCCGTTCCATCGTGATTGCTTTGACGGTGCATTCTTTTGCGCAGATGCCACATCCTTTGCAGTAATCGTAATCAATGTCGATGGTGTCGTCTTTGTTTCTTTTGATTGCTGTTTCTGGGCAGAAGATCCAACAGCGCAGGCATTTGACGCATTTCTGTTTGTCTAATATTGGTTTGAATATCCGCCAGTTCCCAGTTTTCCCATTTGCCCCGGGTTTGGGGTAGGATATTGTGGTGACAACCTGGTATTTATTCATTTGTTCACCTCGGTTGTGTCGTAGGCGTCTTGTGTTGCTTTGACGTTGAGTATCCCTTGTTCTCCTTTCCATTTGGATTGGACCACAGATTGAACGGATTTTAATGTGACTTTGTTAAGTATTTTTGGGATTGCACCAAGGATTGGTGTGTTGACAACAGGTATTCCTCCGACGAGGATATCGTGTTTTAAGGCTATGCTTGTAGCGTCGACTGTTGCGACGCGAAATGTTTTGGAGAAAATGAAATCTTTTGGTTTTTTCCTTGTATTGATTAGGATGGTTCCGTCTTTTTTTAGTCCTTTGAGGATGTCGACGAGTTCGATGATGCTTTCATCTTGGACGATGACGATGTCAGGCTCATAGATTTCGCTTCTGAGATGGATTTCACTATCTGAGATTCTCGCAAAAGCTCTGATGGGTGCGCCTCTGCGTTCTGCACCAAAGACGGGGAATGCTTGTACGCCTTTGTTTCCATCTTTAAATGCGGCTGCGACAAGAAGATTTGCTGCGGTGACTGCCCCTTGGCCGCCTCGTCCATGAAAAACAATTTCAACAAGTGATTTTGCGGTCACAATAATTACCTTCCCGCACCCGGAAATGAACAAGGATGATATAACTGTTTTGTATAGGAGAAAAAAGAAGTCTTATTTTTTAAGGGAAGTGAGTTTGGATGCCATGGTTACTTGTTTGTCTCTGCGGTCATCGATTTTTAGTTCGGTGATGACACGTTTTGCACCCGCGTTAAGCACTGCGTTGTGTGCATTTGTGACGACTCTGAACAGGGTTTCTAGGTCAGGTGCTTCGATGATCGTTCCCATCGCATGGGTTTGAAATGTTATATGTTCGTTTTCTATTGATTCGATTGCTTTTTTTACGTAGGAACTAAGACTGATTCCTTTACCTACAGGGGAGATGGTGAGTTGTGCGATGATCATATTTTTATCAACCTATAAAATGTTACAGGAAGTCTTGATTAATGAAGGTTTGGATGACTGAAAATAAAATCATCCGATTGATTCAAGTTGTGATTTGTCAATGGGTACACCGGTTTTTGTCACAGCTGGTCTGTCTTGTCTGTTTGTAAATGCTCGATTCCTCTTATCAAGATCCACCATTTCATCTTTTATCACGTCAAGAATGCCAAGCATGGAGATGAGACTTAGTTCGTTGCTATATCTTCTGCACATCTTAGTGATTTCTCCATAGAGTTTTGTTTCTACAACACGATAACTTTTTAGATCGACATTCGGCTCAGTCATTTCCCCGTACTCCTCGTCCCTAATTTCCTGTATTCTGTAATCATGTCTCTGTTTAAAATCTTATTTCTTTTAAAAAAAGAAGAGAAAAAAAGGATTCCTTGGTTGTTCTTACGGTTTTATCGGTGAATCGGAACCTTTTTCGCAAGCCGTTTTTTCATGAACTGTTCCACTTGATCAAACGCTTTCTCAAGTGTCTTTAGTGGTGGTAATATCACGGCGCGGAAATGTCCTTTTCCAAACGTTGTACAAAACCCAGATCCATTCACGGTCAGCACATGTGCCTCATGAAGTAAATCCAGGACAAACTCTTTGTCATCATGCCAGATCCCCTCAGACATCGCATCTATCTTTGGGAAAATATAGAACGCACCATCAGGTTTTGCTGTTGACAATCCTTCGATTTCATTTAATCGTTTATACGAAAAGTCACGGCGTTCCCTCAGTTTATCATTTGTTTGTTTGATATGATCCTGCGGTCCTCTTAACGCCTGTATACATGCACGTTGACAGACTGAGCTTGCACATAATCTTGAGCGTGCAATGCGCATATATGCATCTTGTATCTCATGTAGTTCCCCTTGATGATGAAACATCGTGTACCCTATCCGCCACCCAGGCATTAGATACACTTTTGAAAAACCATTAAACGTGATCACCGGCACATCTTTTGCAAGAGACGCGGTTGCACATTGATGGCCATCAAATGTTAAATCATCATAGATTTCATCTGAAATCACGGGCACTTGATATTCACCAGCAATATTGACGATCTCCTGGATAACCTTTCGGGAGTATAATGCGCCTGTTGGGTTATTTGGGTTAATGATCACAATTCCTTTTGCACGATTAGATATCTTTTTACGGATCTGATCCACATCAGGCTGCCAGCCTTCTTCCTCGATACATCGATAAGGGATGGGTAGCGCATCATTAAACCTGGTCAGAAGTGTATACTGCGGGTACGTCGGACCAGGGATTAAGAGCTCATCGTTTGGGTCAAGGGAGGAATTCAAAAGTAGCTGTAATCCTTCTGTGACACCTGTTGTGATACAGATATCCTCAGGCGAATAACTCACGTTGTTTCGTTTTTTCTCCCGTTCAACGATCGCCTGTCGTAATTCAAGATATCCTTCAGACGGTGCATATCCATTATATCCTTTGTTTGCCGCATCATACAACGCATCTTTGATGTGTTGCGGGGTATCAAAATCATATGCGTTTGGGTCACCGATATTTAAATGCAGTACTTCGATGCCTTTCTTCTCTAGTTCTTTTGCGGGAAGAATCACATCACGAATAGCATACGATACACCCTGGGATCGTTTCGACGCCTTCATCATATTTGTATCACTGGTACACCGTCATAAGAAAATAAAATATATAGTTACTGGTCCCTTGTATTTTATTAGGAAGAAAAAGAGCCGTTATGTTGATATTTCTTGTTTCACACGGCAGCAGAATCGATTTGAATCCTTAAGGTACTCGATCTGTTCCTGTACGAGGACCGATGAGCCATTTTTGCGTTTATGTATTGTTTTCACCTGGATACTTCCTTGTTTCTTGATGATATCTAACTTTATTTTTAATTGGTCCTTGGCCTCAAATATATCAAGATCATAAACGGATAAAAGCAAGAAATCATCTTTGAGGTACCCTAGTTTTTCCGTAAAATTTCCGGAGCAGTCGACAATATGACCACTCTCATCAAACACAAACTGATAATCAAACGGCAGTGTATTCACAACAGGTGTTTTTACAGATTCTTCAGGGTTTACTAGTTTTACATCTACATCTGCCAGTTCATCAAACAACTGCGGGGTGCGTTTTCGTAATTCACGAACCTTTTTATTCTTGATAATTAGCGCCTCGATTTTCTGCTCCGCAGGTCTGTACGTAGTAAAATCATGATGAACGCCACGATATCCGCAGAGATTTCCTTCTCGATCAAACACGGGTACTGCATTTGTATTTACTCGCACCTGCTGGCCGTTTTTGTGTAAATAACAACCTTCCACATCTTGCATTGGCGATTGTGTTTTACTCAGCTCGTGAAATGCTGCTTTGGCCCTTCGTCCTTCATCAGCGGGCATGAAATCAAAAACGGGTTTTCCCACAACCTCATCAGGTTTATACCCAAGGGCGTCTGCAACTTTTGCTGAACAAAACGTATACACGCCTTTCACATCTGTCTCCCATGCCCATTCATCAATCGTCGAAAGCAGATCTTCATATCGTTTCTCTGCAACCTCTTTTGCTAGTATTGTTTCTTCAAAAATCTCGCCTTTTTTCACCCCAACTTTATGGATCGCAAGTTTCAGACTCGCCAGTACTCGATTCAATGATTGCGTCAAGATATTGATCTCATATATCTCGCTGTTCTGCAGCTGCACATCAAGTTCTCCTCTGCTTACTTGATCGATGGTTTTTGTCAATCTCTCCAAAGGCTTTGAGATGAAATATGAGATGATCACGGATACAAAAAATGTGACGGTAAGAACAATCCCAATGAGGACCCACGACGTCATATCAAACCCTTTGACGCCACCGATAATTCCGACCGGAATCAACGATATCGCAAGACACATCACAATCAACAACCATCGTAGTTTCATTTTTTCACCATTTTTCCTTCATCTCTTTTTTTCCGCACCAAATATCCCGCTGATACCTTCAAGGAACTCTGTTTCTTGTTCGGTATCAAGTATTGATAGTTCCCTTAGTGATTTCACATAGGTTATAAGGTCTTCTTTTCCTAGCGCATGTTTATTTTTCAGGTCATTAAACTCTACTAGACCCATCGGACCGAGTACTGCGGTAAACTTTTCTTTTACTTTTTTGTCAATGTCTTGTTTCGCAGAAAACAACACTTTTATCGGCTGGATATCTTTTACTGGAATCAATGGGACGGTAAAAAAGAATGTGCTTCCTTTGTCAAGGATGCTTTCCACCCAGATTTTTCCTTTCTGCGCCTCAATAATGCCGCGGCATATCGTTAAACCCAGACCAGTTCCGCCGTGTTTTCGGTTCAGATGATCCTCAATCTGATAAAATGGTTCAAACACCCTGATTTGATCCTCATGCGTCATCCCCACACCTTGATCTTTTATACTGAATAACAGTTGGTCATTCTGCGGTATAGCCTCAACTTTTATTGTACTGTTCTCCGGGGAAAACTTAATTGCGTTGTGCATGAGGTTACGGAACACCTGGCTGATTCGATCAGGGTCAACATCGATGATGGGTAATGTATCGACATTCATGACTAGTGTGATGTTTTTTTCTTTTGCAAAACCTGTCATGAAATCTATGTTTTCTTTTATGGTTTGTTTCAGATCGGTTTTTCGAAAAACAAATCGTAGTCGTGCTGCCTCAATCCGGGAGACCTCAAGGAAATCCTCAATGATTTTATCCAGTCGTTCTGCGTTGCGCATGAGAATGGTCACGCTTTCTTTCTGTTTGTCTAAAAGTGGTCCGAAGAATCCTTGTTCGAGCATCTGTAGTTGGGCCTTCATTGGTGTAAGCGGTGTACGTAACTCATGAGACGTAATGCTCAGAAACTCTGATTTTGCTTTATCGATCTGTTGTCGCTCTTCATCTATTCTTCCCAGTGCTGCCGCAGTTTTGTTGATTGCATGGCCCAGTTGTTCGATTTCGTCGTTTGTCACTATCTCTGTACGAACCGAGAAATTCCCTTTTTCTATTTCCTGCGTTGCTTTATGGAGTTTTTTCAGTGGTTTTGAAATGGATCGTGAGATGAAAAAACCGACGATGCCTGCATCAACTGCGATGACGATAATGATGAATGCTGCTGTCGTCTGAAGCAGGGCGCCTTGTTGTTGAAACGCCTCAGAGTCTTTTGCCATCATTGATAGGGAAATTGAGTAAAAATAGGAGACACCAATTGTAGGGGCAATAACTGCGACAAGGAAAAAAAGAACCGTAAGTTTTCGGTTGATTGATCCGAATAAGAATTTTTGTAGATCAAACGGTTCTTTCTTCATTTTCTGTTTATCCCATCCATCCGTCTTGGGGTCATATGTGTTCAATTCTCTAAATAGTTTTTTGTCATATCCTTTTTTTTAGAATGTTTTCGATCCCATTTGTATAGTATGTTTTGGCATGAATTCTTGCCGCAGCTGAAGCATATGAAGATTCACACCTATTTCCTCAATTCGATCCAAATACACTTTCGATAACGCGTTTTTAAATTGATCGATGAACTGTTGTCCGAGATCCTCGCCTAATGCATCGATGAGTTCCTGTAGAAGTCGTTGGATTGCTTTTCGCGTATCACCATCGCTGACTTCATCAAGATTTGTCATAATACTAATATCGTATGCATCGTTTTGCTGAGGCGGTGAAATGATTTTTATATCCTTTAAAAAACTATATGTTGTATCGATTTTTCGAAGAAAACTATTCACTGCAAACATCGCGTAACTCTGGGTGCTTGCTCGGCTAAGGATTTCAAGAAGTGTTCGGAGAACCTGCCGCAGGATCATCTCATGACCGATGGTAAACATCTTCAGAGAAATACCAAGTTTTTCTAGCGCTGTGATTTCATCTGGTTTTAAATGATTTTCAACGTGTTCTTTGAATAAAAAAATTTCTTTTTCTTCAAGTGTTTTTTGGAGCAATCGTAGAAATTGTTCGACAGATGTGCGTATGATTGCATGATCAACTTGATTCATACCTGGGGTGATTACAAATGTTTCTTCACTTTGTGTATATCGTATGTCGTGGATTGAGATATGTTTTAATATAGGATGGTCTTCGGATAGTTTCTCAAAACATTTCATAAGAAGAGAAATCGCGGTATCTTTGTTTGTTTTTTCCGCAAGGGTCCCAAGAAGAGCATCAAATAAACTTTTGAGAAGAGTTACGGTATCCATTGGTTGAAGTGTCGGCTGGCGTTTTTCGACGCTTTGCTGTAGCTGCATGAAATCAAGATCAAGGCCCATCTTCTGAAGTGTGGCATCATCGTCTCGGTCAAGGTTTTCTTTTATCTCTTTTATGAAAAAATGTCCAGCGGTTTTGCCGATAACAAAAAGAAGTTCAACGAGTAAAGCCTGGAGAGCATCGCGTATTTCAGAGACAGAAACCGTGTTCATAGTTGATGAAACAATGAGGACATCTGAAGTTTCAAGGTGTTGAGGGTTTTGTATTTTGATGTAGTGTAAACACTGTTGTGATTTCTCTAGTTTTTTTAGCACGTTGTTGACCATGACGATCGCATAAACATCGGAGCTTCTCCTTCCGATAACATCCACGATGGATTGTACTAGATGTAAAACTACTTCACGATGTTCTCGTTGCGTATCCATTTCTCAACGCTCTCGCTCTTCTCATCCCTTTTGTTGTAATGAAAAACGAGTGATGCGTTCTTAAAACTTCGTATCTATTTTTTGCATTATGTGTAAGGCACAATCTATTTTAGCTGGTAACAGCATTCTTATAACGAGAGAGATGACAAAAAAAATCTTGGTTGTTGATGATGAGCAGGATGTTCGACTTTCGGTTCAGCAAATCCTGGAAATGAGTGGTTATATGGTAACTCAGGCGGAAAATGGTCGTGATTGTCTTGTTAAATTAGAAAAAGAGACTCCGGATCTTGTTGTTCTTGATATCATGATGCCGGGTATGAGTGGGTGGGATGTTGCTGCAAAAATCAAAGAAAACCCTAGTTGGACTAATATTCCTATCGTGTTTTTGACTGCGAAAGGAGATGAGATGAGTGTAGGTATGGGGGGACTTGCGTCTGTCGATTATATTGTTAAACCTTTTGACATCATTGATTTGAAACAGCGTATAGATAAAGTACTTCAAAAATAAAAAAAAATGGAAAAACATATGATTTTTTCCCAGTGGTTTTTTGTTTTGTTCAGATGATTGTTTTTGTTTTTTATTCGTAGGGTACTGTTTCAAATCGCCAAATAAGTGAGTCGCCGTTTGATATCGTGTATTTATCACATCCGACCATCGGGATGTCGCCGTTCACGTAGTACTGCCAGTATTTTCCGTCTTTTCCGTTCACGGTATCACCAATCTGGTCGACAAGAGTAGAGTCAAACGACGCATAATATGTGTTCTTGAAGATGAGTGTGTTTCGTTCAGTGCAGCGTTTCAGGATGGAGAACGCTGTGTCACCGTTGTAGGCGACGACATGATCGGTAACTGTCCATCCTTCTCCTTGGATTGCTATGGTGACGCTGGTTTTTTCTGATTTCTCAAGCCATATCCCGCTTTTTTGTGGGACCTGCATCGCGGTTCCAGTGAATGATAACACCATGAGACAAAGAACAACTGCAACGATCGGTATTTTATGTGTTGTTTTGATCCGGATGGGGATCTGTATTTTCTGTGTACGGGACAGATATACGATGAAGGGAAGTGCGATCAGTACAAATGTGGCAACACCTGAAACAAGATGATTTATCATAAATGGGATTCCCGCGGCAAACACTGCAGCAAGGTTGCCAAGGGTGTGTGGGTATATCAGATACCACCATCCTAGGTTGGTCCAGACATCGTAGATTAACACAAAGCCTACGCCAAGGCCGGCTGTGATACCTATGCTTTTTAGTTTTATTGTACCAAGGCTGTTTCGGAATCGCTCACGGTTTAATATGTTGATGACTGCGATCAGTGCAAAACCTGAGTAGGTGAACAAGATTATTCTGTTCATTTGATCGCCGACAAAAATCGCATTTCCCAGAAGCAGATCGCTACCGATCATGCTGCATAAGGGGACGAGCAATGCAAGTGATGATCGGAGAAACAATGCTGCTAAAAACGTAAGCACTAGAATAATTTCAATATTTGGTGGTGCACCCATGCTTACGAGTGCATATCGTCCTAGTATCCCCATGAGGATAAAGCCTATTGCCATCATTATCTGGTTTGTATCAATCATTTTTTTTATTATCATAATCTAATCCTCCCAACATTACAGGAAATAACAAGTATCGTATAAAGATTTTTGTTTTTTGTTTTTTTAGAGGATGGTTCCTCCTAGGTCTTTATTGGTTGAAAGGAGTTTTTCCTTTATTTTTGCGTTACATTCAAGAGTAATGGTAATCGTTTCGCTGTACTGGACGCTGATAACATGT
>JAPKYE010000096.1 GCA_026394495.1 Methanobacteriota archaeon
AGTACTTTGGGTTTCCACTACGGAGATGAGATTTAAAGGCCAGGAGATGTTCTTAAGTATTTATCGTGACATCACTGAGCGCAAACGAGCACAGGATGAATTGAAAGTAGCTGATGAAAAACTCAGAGAATCATTCCAACAAATCCAAAATCAAAAAAATGAACTTGAACGAAAGTCCAGGAATCTCGAGGAAACCAATAGGCATCTTGATGGATTTGCGTATTCTGTTTCACATGATCTTCGTGCACCGCTTCGAGCTATTAGTGGGTTCTCTCAAGTGCTGCTCGATGAATATAAAGGTAAAGTTGATGATCAGATGAAGCATTATTTAGAACGAATATTTAAAGGAACTCAAAAAATGGGGGATCTCATTGATGCTCTCTTGCATTTCTCCAGGACGACACGAGCTGAACTTCAATATGAAACAGTGGATGTTGAAAAGATTATTACCAATATCATTAAGGATAAAACCGCAGCACATCCTGAGAGAACCATCGATTTCGTTGTTCAGCCTTTACCAATGGTCGAAGCAGATGGAAAAATGGTAGAAGTGATATTTAGAAATCTCATCGAGAATGCAGTAAAATTCACTGGTAAACAAAAGAACGCCCATATCGAAATTGGGAGCAGACAAGATAAAAATGAACAACAATTCTTTGTAAAAGATAACGGGGCTGGTTTTGACATGAAATTCAAGGATAAACTCTTTGTGGCATTCCAACGACTTCACTCAGAGAATGAATTTGAAGGCAACGGCATTGGTCTTACAACAGTAGCGAGATTAGTCACAAAACATGATGGACGAGTATGGGCTGAAGGAGAAGTTGATAAAGGGGCAACATTTTATTTTACCCTACCACTGAAGACATCAAACTTATAAACGTTAGAAAGTATCCATCAACGGTAAGACCGATTGGAATCCAGTGGTGGTTGGCGAGCGAAAAAACCTCAAAGGGATATTGATAATATGTGCATGGATGATGCACATCATTGCTGTTTACAAACAGATTATTAAGGTGACATCATGAAATTAAAATTTGATTATAGAATTCCAGCACTAATTATTTTACTTGTAATATGTGTCGTTTTAGCTATTTACTTTGAATATATCAGGCCTGAGCCAATACTATACGTACTTTTTTTCTTCATTCCCATCATTTTGTCGGGAATGTGGTATTTCAAAAAAGCTGTTTTAATCGCTATTTTTCTCGGCGTAATTAACATCATTTTTGGTGCCTCCTCTTTTGGCCATATCGATATAAATGATGTGGGTAGAGCTTCTTTTTTTATCGCTGTGTCATATGTGATTGGTTCTATTAACGAGAAAAAAGCGAAAGACGAGCAGGAACTACATAAATTATCAACAGCAATTGAACAAACAGTAGATCCTATATACATCACAAATAAACAAGGTGTCATAGAATACGTGAATCCAGCCTTTGAAAAACTTACTGGATATTCGAAGAATGAAGCGATAGGAAAAAACCCTAAAATATTGAAGTCAGATAAACATGACAAAACGTTCTATGAACGACTCTGGAGCACAATACTATCTGATAAGATTTTTTATTCCGAGATGATTAACCGAAAAAAGAACGGTGAGTTGTATTTCGTTGAAAGAACG
>JAPKYE010000092.1 GCA_026394495.1 Methanobacteriota archaeon
TTTCTCCCAAAATATTTTATCTCAAGCGGCAAAGTCACGATGCCGACCATCATGAGCGTGGTCATAAAAACGGCAACCACACCATAGGAAGCGCCCTTGTCGATAAGTACCCCTGCAATCGGATAGGAGATGAATCCAGGAATTAACGTGATTGAGCCGACAACCGCGGCAACAATAAAACCAGTTGATCCTGAGCCCGGACCTAAATACTGAAGGATTATATCCGGGGGAATGAAAAAAAGCACTATGCTTACCAGGATGAGTATATTCAAAAACGGAGGCGCGATACCAAAGAACATCTTAACGCCTTTCTTTATACCCTGAACGGTCTTCTTCCGGTCCAGTAGAAGAGAGACGAGGACGGCAATTCCCGCAACCAATCCGAATATCACTGCATTGGTAAGCATTATTCATCTCGTTGAATGTATACTATCCTCAGTTAATGTTTCACCTAGTATTTCTCTTTTGATTTAGGTGTTTCATGTCCATCTTGGACACCTAATACAACCAAGTTTTCGATACATTTGATTCCTCTAATCTCATCTGCCTCTATAGAGATGCATGACTGTTTACTCAACTCAAAACTCCCTTCCGAGTTGGTGAATGTCCCCTTCCCTTCGAGAACAAGAAAGAAGACCGCATAAGGCTCTGGATGTGGTTTGATTTCTTGACCTTTTTCCAAGCAAGCAATAACTATGTTAAAGTTTCTTGAGTTCAAAATGTCTTTCTTGACAGGTTTCTCTGATGAAAATTCTTTTTTTGATAAAAGGTTTTTAGCATACATCTCAGGTGCCTCCTCTATTGTTTTTTCATGTTCATATATTCTTTACTTTTGTTTTCCCGAAATAGTTATAATATAGTAATATTTAAATATTCGTATATACTTATGAACTATGATGAAAATGGATGAAGTGACCGTTTTCAAAGCATTAGCTGATCCTACCCGTTTGAAAATACTTGAATGCGTAAAAAATGGTGAAAAATGTATTTGTGAAATCATACCTTCCACACATAAGTCGCAACCAAACGTATCCCAACATTTGAAGATTCTAAAAACCGCTGGTCTGATTGAAGAAAGAAAAGAAAAAACAAATATTCTGATTAAAGTATCCAACCAAATGATTTTCACAATCATTGATTCAGTAAAAAAATTAGCGTGATACCATGAACCCCATCGACATATTACTCGCAGGATTTCTATCGCTCCAAGACTATCTTTCTGCTCACGTTCTTACTTGTCTCGTCCCAGCGTTTTTCATAGCAGGCGCGATGTCCGCTTTGCTTCCTAAAGAAAAGATAACAAAATATCTTGGAAGTAATGTTCCAAAATACAAAGCTTATTCATATTCAGTAATGGCTGGTTTACTGCTTGCAGTTTGTTCTTGCACCATACTGCCATTGTTTGCTGGAATAAAAAAGAAAGGTGCTGGCATAGGTCCTGCAATAGCATTCCTCTATACAGCACCTGCTACAAACATTTTAGCAATAATATACACTGGAAGCATTTTAGGATGGCAATTGGCAGCGGCAAGAATAATCTTGTCAATTACATTTGCAGTTTTAATAGGCATCATGATATCTTCATTCTTTAAAGAAAAAGACGATGAAGATA
>JAPKYE010000004.1 GCA_026394495.1 Methanobacteriota archaeon
AAAAATTGGAAATGTTGTAAAACTGCCAAAATCCGTGAAGATTCTTACAAAAACTGATTTTGAGTGAACAAGGTATTTCATTCAGATCAGTTTTATTTGATGGTAAGCAACGTTGCGTTTGATTTGTAGAAAGACATAAAAACTGACGATGGTATTGCAGCGATGGTGGTACAAACATCATGCAAAAAGACGAACTCATTCAGCTGCACACGTTTTTGTTTCAGGTCCGAAATCATCTAGGACAAATCTGTAAAAACAATGATTGTGAATTCATTGATTATGAGAACCTTGATATCACGCCATCGCAAGTTCATAAATCAAAACGAGAGCATACTCTTGCGGTGTTTAAGTTAAGTAAAGGAATCGCAGAGATACTTTCTCATAACGATGGAATGAAATTTGATAAGATCAGCTCACGCCTTGAGCAGATGTCAGAGCGGTTTATGACAGATAAAGATAGAAAACATTAAAACTATTTTTTAGAATGTTTTTGTCATGAGGTAGGCGTCTTCTTTATTTTGATAAAACTGTGGTATTGTATCGATAATTGTGAATCCATGTTTTTTGTAAAAATCAATAGCTTGAATGTTTGTTGTTCGGACTTCAAGCTCTACTTTTATGATATGCGAACGATATACTTCTTTGAAGAATTCATTGAGTATTGCTGATCCTATCTTTTTTTTTTGATGATTTTTGATGACTGCGAGCATAAGGATTTTTGCAGTGGTTTGTGTTGTTTTAATGCTAGTTAAAAACCCGATTAGTTTATGATTGTGCTCTGCGACAAGAAAACCTTGTGGATTGGATTCATAGAAATAATTGAAGATACTTGGATTATATTGTTCAGGTAGTGTAGTATACGCGATTTTTATGACAGCAAACATGTCATCTGGTTGGAATTGTCTGATCACAAACACAAGACTATACGATAAAATAGATGGGTATAAAGTGTTAGCGGTATCTTTAATAATCCTTGCCATATTCGTGATTTCTAAGAGGTTTTATTATGAGAATAGATGATATCACCGTCACTCGAATTATCTTTGATAGATTCTCAAAAGAATTTCGTAATAATTTTGATGTTGATGTTGCAATCGCTGGTGCTGGTCCTGCTGGTCTCACCGCAGCTAAATACTTATCAAAAGCAGGAAAAAAAGTTGTAATCTTTGAACGAAAACTGTCTATCGGCGGCGGCATGTGGGGTGGAGGGATGACGTTTCCAATTATTGTTGTTCAGAAAGAATCAAAATCCATTCTTGATGAGGCTCATGTAGCAGTCCATGATGAAGGAGATGGATATTTCAGTGCTGATTCCATTGAGGCGACGACAAAACTTTGTTCATCGGCAATCGACGCAGGTGCGCGAGTGTTCACTGCTATTTCTGTCGAAGATGTATTGTTAAACAAGAAAAAGGTGAATGGGTTTGTGATTAACTGGACCGCAGTAGAAATCGCTGGTTTACATGTGGATCCTCTTTCCATTCGAGCGAAATATTGTATAGATGCAACTGGTCATGCAACAGAAGTGTGTCAGATTGTTCGTCGAAAGGTTGGTCCCTTGAACACTCCGAGTGGTGATCTTATGAAAGAACAGTCTATGTGTGCGGAGATTGGTGAGAAAACCGTGGTGGAAAACACAAAAGAGGTGTATCCAGGTTTGTTTGTTGCTGGGATGGGAGCTAATGCAGTATATGGTGCACCGCGAATGGGGCCGATTTTTGGTGGGATGCTTCTTTCAGGGAAAAAAGTTGCGGATATGATTTTGAAAAAACTCTGAAAAAGCATAAGAATATTTATCCTTCTTGAACGGGGGAACGCCAGTCGATACCAATGGTTCGCAACCCAAGTTTAGGGATTAATGGTGACCTTCGTTTATGTTGTGTATGTGTTCTCATCTGTTTAATGCGTTGGATGTCAGATGGGTTTATTTGTAATTGTTGTGCAATATCATCAACGTCTAGTTTTTGTTCTAAACCGTAGAGGATTTTATCGAGTGTTTCATAGTTCATTTTAAGTTCTTTTTCATCGGTTTGTCCTTTCCATAGGCCTGCTGTTGGTGGTTTTTTAATGATTTCTTTTGGAATTTTTAGATGTTGTGCAAGGGCAAAAACCTGTGTTTTGTAGAGGTCACCGATGGGTTGGATATCTGCGGCTCCATCGCCGTATTTTGTGAAGTATCCGATGAGAAGCTCTGATTTATTTGATGTTCCGCACACAAGATTTTTACTCATGTTTGCGTATTCAAATATAAGCGTCATTCGAATTCGTGCTTTGAGGTTTGCAAGTGCAAGTTTATCTGGGTGTTTCAAGCAAAAAGAGGAAAACTGGTGTATAAGCGGTGTAATATCGATGTGTTCGCAGTTGATATCAAATGTTTCTGTAAGTGTTTTCTGATGGTTGCGATCATCAGCAGGTGTTGTTTCATCAGGTAGAAACAGACAGTGGGTTTTTTCTTTTCCTAGTGTTTCTTTGCAGAGGACAGCAACCGTTGCAGAATCAACGCCTCCAGATAGCCCGATGACAACTCCAGTACATCCGGAGTTTGACACATATGTTTTGATGAAATCTTTGATGATGATTGTAGCTTCTTTGTTGTTCAATAGATGTTCTAAACCAGGCATATTTTGTTCATGGGTGAAAAGAAAAGTTGCTTTATATATCTACCCACAAAAAAAATAATAAATAAAAGATATTCAGCGAAGACCTTTTCTCCTATAGGCTATTGTATTTTTTGAGAAGGGTTTTTTTCTTGTCGTATGCTTTGCTTTTAATCAAATCTAATTTTAACAACGAAATAAATATATATGAGTAATAATATCAATGTTTAAATAAATTGGAGCTGAAAAATTGGAGGAACAAAAAAATGAAGAGAAAATACTTTTTGAAAAATAGAGAGGCAGATGTTCTTGGACTACCGATGTATTTGATAATAATCATGATCGTCGCGGTAGCTGTAATCGCAGCAGTCATCTATATGATCCCGAAAGGAACACGAACGATGAATGCTCAGGTGACCTCAAACGCCCTTATCGCAGAAACCCCCACAACCCAAGGAGCAGGTCAATTTACCCTTGATGGCCAAGGAACTGCAAGCACAGGATATACCATTTGGGTGAATGTTACAACGAATAATGAACGACGAGATCCTATCCAAGGAGCTACTGTTACACTTGTTGGATCAGGAGTAGCTAGTCAAGCAATCACACTCGTCAATGGTTCGGTTCAATTCACTGCAATAAAACCAGTGCTAGACGCAAACATAAACGAAGCGCATATTAAAATCATGATAAAAGCAGCAGGTTTTGATGATTTTACTGATGAGGATGCGATAACCGTCATGCGGCTAAGTTAAACGAATCAATTTTGATTTCTGTTTGACGAGATATGCACCTCTTTTCTAGAGGCATCTATGATTATTTCAATGAAAAAAATGGGGGAGATGTAGAAGTATGTTAGTACATAAAAATAAAGAAAAGAAAAACAAAATGCAGAAAGATTCATGTTCTGATGAAAGCATTCAATCGATGCAGAGTTGGGTGAGAAAAATAGAACAAACAACACATAGTGTTAGTTCCCGGTTGGCTGCAGTAGAAAAACGACTTTCCAGTAAGTCGTACGAGCCGCTTGATGTTTCGCTTTCAGATATAAACGATGAAGAACCACCTAATATTCTTGATTCAGATGTAACGAAAGAAACCACAAAGGATTTAGAGGAGAGTGTTAAATTTCTTGACAAGAATTTTATCACTCTTTCTGATGAGTTTGTGTCTCAAAAAAATTTGATTACCGTTCTAGCAGAAAAATTTGATCGAATTGAAACTGCTGTAACAGAAAATATAAAAGAGTTCAAACAGCATCAGAACCAGGAATCACAAACAACTCATGATATCAATACACGAATTGTGTATCTTGAACAGAAAGAGCCACCGAAATTAAGGATCGGAAAAATGGAAATCCCGATAGAGGTGACTGGGGTGATCGGTGGTATTCTTGTGTTTCTTATCGCGATACTTGTTGTCGTTGGCGAAAAAGAACTCATTGTCTCTCCACTATTCTTAGTATTAGTTGGTGGTGTTCTTCTGGTATCAGCGATGATAAAAACAGTGCATATCAATGCAAGCGTAGTAAAATTCTTACGGAAAAAACAACGTATAGATGATCAATTATGAACTGCGGACGATTTTTATCATATCATCCTGGGAAAACGATTCATGACACGGTGCCTTTACTGAAACATCAAGATAACCTTCGTGTAATCCACTTGCAAGGGTGACTGTTATCGGGATTACACATTTTCCATTTTCATCGGTTGAACCTGATCCGGCTCCACTAAGTCCTTTGATGAGTACAGTTGCACCTTTGATCGGGTGTCCTTCGCTTGTGTTAACATATACGGTTATTGGAGGGTTTAATGGAAACGGATCATCACCAGGTATCGTATTTGTTAAGGGATATATCGTTATTATCATTTTTGAGGGAAATAAGCATGGGCTCATGATGAATGAAATGATCGTAAATAGCGCAACAGTTCCTATGATAATTGAGATTGTGAGTCGCATCGGAAGACCAACGACCCCATGCTTGTCTTGTTTAAATCTGAGAATATTCTCATGTAAGGAAAACAAACAGCTCATATCGTATGCTATCAACAATTCGGTATTTAAATATTTAGTATTATTTATATAAAATAATAATTAAATAGGTGCATCGATGTTTATAACTGATCGAAAAGCAGTATTAGGCCTTCCTCTTTTTCTTACGGTGGCTACATTCATCGCATCAATTATTCTTGCGATATTTATATGTTCTCTTATCAACATTCAAAGAGATTCACAAAAAAACCAGATAGAATATCAAATTGATCAGATTGTTGCTGAAGCAAAAAATATGTATGAATATGCAGATGATGGTTCTCTGTTACATAAAAGAGTTGAATTCCCCAGTTCAATGAAAATGCTTGTTTTTGGGGCTCTCCCAACCCAAGATGAACCAATTTCCCCTAACAGCTCTATTGACGAAAACACAAGCAATAACTACTATTATATCATGGATGATGGACAGATTTTTACGTTTCATTCATCTGTACGTTTCTGCGGTGAAAATAACACAAAAATAGCAGTGTTGTATCCCGGCTCATATGATATAATTTTCGAACTTCTAACACAGGACGGAAAAACATATGTTACGATCTCTACGTAATGAAAACGGTATAATGGGGCTTACACTGTCCCAGATCGGCCTCATGGTTGCATCCGGTATTCTCATCGTTGCAGTTTTTTCTGTTCTGTATCTGAATGACTGGCAGAGAACCGCGGAACTAAAGGGAACGGCGACTCAGATTTCTACTCTTATTGAAGGGTTGAATTCCCAGTTTTTTGAAAACGCTGTTTTGTATCGTTTTTCCGATAAAAACTACCAGTACAACATAAGTATTTCGACTGAATACATCATCATATCTGCTAAAGGGAACAGAGAAAATGTTTTATCAGCTAAAAAACAATTTTCTGTGAAAATCTGGCCGCAATCCTTTGATTCCATATGGATTGGATCTGACGGTTTGCATGATTATCTGAAACATATTCTTCGTAACGAAAGTCATGTATTAGTGAATACATCAGGTAACGTCTCAGACCCAGTTTCACCAGAAAATTTTGAATGGGTACAAGATAATCTTTCGATTATTCAAAAAAACATACAGGCGAGTCTTGCAGTACACCCAATGTACATGCCAACTAATAGAACTGTGATAATCGAAAAAGCAATTATTTATTATGATAGTAACGGAGATGGCACCTGGAATAAAGACGATGATAAACAACAAGAATTCATCTTTATCTATAATCAATAACACGAATATGCCTTAATGGAAATGGTTTTAACGGTTGTTCTATATTACCTGTCGTTTCATCCACCTAAAAAAAATGATGGAAACATGAGTAATGTCATTGAATAATCCTATATGGTGAATATGTCTATGATTAAGCAGCCGAAGCAGAAATATAACCCAAAACAGATGGAAGAAAAGATTCAGAAATTCTGGACAGACAACGACATTTTTAATAAATCTGTTGAACAGCGAAAAGAATATCCAGCATATGTGTTTCTAGAAGGTCCGCCAACAGCAAACGGTCTACCTCATCCGGGTCATGTTTTAACTCGTGTGATGAAAGATTTCGTTTTGCGTTATCAAACAATGAACGGTCATTACATTGAGCGTAAAGCCGGATGGGACACCCATGGTTTACCCGTTGAAATAGAAGTAGAAAAAAAACTTGGTCTTGAAGATAAACAATCCATTGAAAAATATGGTGTTAAAAGATTCAATGAGGAATGCAGAAAAAGTGTGTTCAAATACGAAAACGCCTGGGTGGAAATGACCCATCGCATCGGTTTTTGGTTGGATATGAACAACCCCTACATTACTCTGAAAAATGAGTACATTGAATCTGTTTGGTGGTCGCTGAAAAAAGCTTGGGAAAAAAAACTTCTGTATCGGGGTCATAAGGTCGTCCCGTATTGTCCTCGTTGCGGTACTGCTTTATCTGCTCATGAAATTGCCCAGGGATATAAAACCGTTGAGGACCCTTCGATTTTGGTTAAATTCAAAATAAAAAATGAGGAAGCGTATTTTCTTGCATGGACGACAACCCCTTGGACGTTGATCTCAAACGTCGCACTCGCGGTTCACCCTGATGAATATTATGTTAAGATCAGTTACCGTGGTGAGGTTTTAATTCTTGCAGAGCAACGAGCCGCTGTACTTATGAAAGGGGAAGGCTACGATATTCTTGATCGGTTCTTGGGAAAACAACTTGAACATAAAGAGTATGAACCGTTGTTTTCTTATGCAAAACCAGAGAAGAAAGCCTGGTTTGTTGTGCTTGCTGATTTTGTCACTATGGTTGATGGAACAGGGATTGTTCATATTGCTCCTGCGTTTGGTGAAGATGACTACAGCATAGGAAAAACATATGATCTTCCGGTTGTTCAATTGGTGAAGCTTGATGGCACATTTCCAGATGAAGTGACCCTGTGGCGAGGGCAGTTTGTAAAGGACGCAGACCCTAGTATTATCGCTTATCTTGAAGAAAGAGGGTTAATTTCGGGTGTTCGTAGTTATCAGCATGAGTATCCTTTCTGCTGGCGATGTGATTCTCCTTTGTTGTATTATGCGATGGAGTCTTGGTTTATTGCTATGTCTAAAGTCCAAGAAGCGCTCTTGAAAAACAATGATATGGTTACTTGGTATCCGGAACATTTAAAGGAAGGGCGTTTCGGGGATTTCCTTAGAGATGTGAAAGATTGGGCGCTTTCCCGCGATCGATATTGGGGGACGCCTTTGCCGATTTGGACGTGCACGAACAGCCCATGCAATCATGCTATCTGTATTGGTAGTGTTGATGAGCTCAGATCGCTTAGCGAATCTTTCCCCGATGAGTATGATCTTCATAAGCCGTTTGTCGATACGTTAAAGGTTCATTGTCCTCTTTGTAAATCATTGATGATTCGGGAAAAAGAAGTGATTGACTGTTGGTACGATTCTGGTGCAGCGTTTTTTGCCCAATGGCATTACCCCTTTGAAAACCATGAAAAACTCCAAGAGAATTTCCCTGTTGATTTTATCTCTGAGGCTCTTGATCAAACACGGGGCTGGTTTTATTCGTTGCTTGCGATATCCACGTTTTTATTTGATCAACCCCCATATAAAACAGTTCTTACGCTTGGGTTTGTGCTTGATGAAAATAATCAGAAAATGAGTAAAAGTAAGAAAAACTATGTCGATCCAAATATTATTCTTGATCATGAAGGCGCTGATGCATTGCGTTGGTATTTGATGTCTGCGAATGCTCCTTGGATGTCCACACGGTTTTATGAGGATGCGGTGAAAGAGACCCTTGGTAAGTTTATTCTTACACTCTGGAATTCATATAATTTCTTTGCAACCTATGCTGCACTTGATCAATTTAACCCTGAAAAAGATATGATTTTGGTTTCAGAACGAAGCACGCTTGATAAATGGGTACTCAGCAGATTTCATCATCTTGTTGGTAATGTTCGAAGTTTCGTGAAACAATTTGAGATTCATAAAGCTGCAAGAGCTATTGAAACATTTATCATTGAAGATTTTAGTAATTGGTATCTGCGACGCTCTAGGAAAAGACTGTGGGTTGAAGAAAAAACACAGGACAAACTTTCCGGGTATTCAACCATATATGATATCTTCATAGGACTGTCTCAGTTGCTTGCACCGTTCATTCCGTTTATCACTGAGGAACTCTATCAGAATTTGAAAACAACAGATATGCCGGAAAGCGTTCATTTATGCGATTATGTTACTGTGAATAAAGGTGTTCTTGATGATGATTTAGAAAAGGCGATGGAATACATCAGGGATCTAGTGGAAGTTGGTCGTGCTCTTCGTTCAAAAATCAACATCAATGTCCGTTATCCGTTGAAGGAAGCAAATATTATTTGTTCAAAAGAAACAGAGGAATCCATTCGTGATCTTCTGGAGTTATTACAAGAAGAACTTAATGTGAAAAAGATTTCTTTTGCGCGAAATACAGACCAGTTCATGATAAAAACCATAAAACCAAAATATGCGCAACTAGGCCCCAGGTATAAAGAAAAAACAAAAACAGTTATCGATATGATAGAACAGTCTGATACTCAGAAACTATATGAAGAGTTAACAAAGCACGAGGAAATAACAATTATAGTAAACAAAGAAAAAATAACGTTGAACAAAGATGATTTTGATGTGGTGGAACACGAAAAAGAACATTTGGTGAAGGCATCGGTAGAGGATAGTACATTGTTTTTAGATACGAATCTTACTGAGGAGCTTGAGGCGGAAGGACTTTCTCGAGAAATTATCAGACGAATTCAGTCGATGAGAAAAGAGCTTGATCTGGATGTTGAAGATCGGATTACCACAGAACTTCATATGGGGTCTCATGAAAAAAATATGGTGGAGAGTTGGAGTGAACATATCAAGGAAGAGACACGGTCAACGACGCTTTCGTTTGTGAAAAAACCGGGGGGAAAACTCGTGAAAAAATGGGATATTGATGATGTTCATGTTGAGATAGGCATAGAATAACAGGGTTTTTTAAAATGTTTTTTTGGTATAATTTTTTATATATGGTACTCGTTATTGTATAGTAAGGTGGATTGGTTGAGACAGGTAGTCATTATTACAAGATTTCTCATATGTCTAATTTTTTTTAGTATGATGTTATCTGTTTCGTTCGATCAGATAACAGGGGCATCTTCTACTGATAGCGATAATGATGGTCTTCCGGATCTTATCGAAGAAAACTTTGGAACAGATAAAAATAATCCGAATGATGCGAATGTGATACAAGTAATAATTGAAAATAGAACGCGGTATCTTTTAGATTCCAATAATGATGGAACAAGCGATAAATTATATGATGGCGTAGGAAGAATAAGTGATGTCCGAATCGCAGGTGATGGCACATATCTCATTGATCTCGATGGAAACAATTATGTTTATAATCCTGTGACAAAGGCCATAACTCGTTCTCAAAATACTGTAGCTTCTGATTTTCTTTGGTTATTTGTCATTATTGGAGTAATTGTAGCAATTGTTATCATTATTGTTGGTGTTTTATTTAAACTTGGATATATTTCTATTTATGAAGAAATTATCGATGTCACTGTTACACAACCAAAAAAATCAAAGAAAAAGATCATTATCGCTGTCGTTGCTATTATTGTTGTAGCAACAATACTAGTATCCGTTACCGCTGTTTATATATATCAAAATAAAGCAACCTTACAAACCATTAGCACTATAAACGCAAAAGAATTGCTCAATGGAGATTTCAAGTCGGGGGATACCGCTGTTTTTGAGGACATTGTGACAGATATAAAAACAATGAATACAAGTTATGGTGTTTATACATTATTACGTTTTGATGCAGGTATTGACAAGATGGGTATTATCAGTGATAGCAATATAAATTATCCAATTGGAAGTAAATTTCAACAAATGGTACATATCAATAAATATCAAGTGAATGGACACGCAATTCTTTCCGCAGATGAAATGTACGGTCTTTATCTTATTTTACCCTCAGCTATAGAAATAACACTTAATGCAGTGTCAATGTATATAGCATTACAAGGAGCTGGTATTGAATTGACAATCAAATCAATAGATAGCCAAGGAAAAACACAATATGAAGTCTTTTCTAATGGTAGTAAATTTTCTTTAGATGATTTGGGTGTTAAATTATTGAAATTAAATTCAGATACTAACGGGGGATCATTTAATAAAAATATCAATTCATCTATTGATTATTTTAGTTTGGAATATACAGACATAACAGGAGATTATTCAAAAATGGTAAAAATCGACGCGATAGAATCTTTAAATAATAGTATATCCCAAAATAGTTACATCAACTTATTTGATGAAAATTCAAATGGCTTTCTTGATGATCACGATATTTTCAATGTAACCATCTCTCCAACTGTAAATAAATATACATTAGACACCTATCTACTTGTCATCGGAAAAGGTGATGTCAATTCTCTCAATAACGTCACAGGAATTACGTATATCATTAATTGGTATCAGGGTGTTTTTAGCCAAAAAGATTTATGGAATTAGTCAAATCAACATTCTTTAATCAATCAGAATTCTAAGTTTTTTATATATTCTCAACCGTTCGTATAGCCTGTATAACTGATTAATTCGAATGGTAGAATTCTTCCCCAAAAAACCTATTTTGCGGTTGACACTTGTTGTGAACAAAATTTAAATAGTTCTAATTTCTTCTTTTATTTGGATTAGAGAAAGGATGCACCAGATATTACTAGAAAAATTCTCTTAGTAGTATTTTGGTTGATGGGATGCAATATATGCGATATACAAATCAGTACATAGTTTGTGTTAGACCTAGGTTTTTACATTATACATGTCGAGTTCTTGTAATGCTCTTTATTTTTTGTCTCAGTTTAGAAATCATCTGTATTCATTATAATCAATCATTGCTTGCTTCTGCAGAAAATTCTTCATACATCCCTGCTGCACCGTCTGGTCCTGAACAAGGATACAGTAACACAGAGTATACTTTTATTATTCAAACGACAAACCCTGAGAACTATTGGCGGTTCGACTGGGGTGAAGGAACAATGAGCACTTGGGTGAATATATCAAATTTAGAATCTTATATTTCTTGTACACATATATGGAATTCTTCTGGAACTTATCAGATGAGAATTCAACAGAAAAACAAGTATTCAGAAACAAGTATATGGTCTCCTCCATTGACTGTCATCATTGTCTCAGATTTAGATAAAGATGGCTGGACAGATGAAATGGAACAGTCATATAATACAAATATCAGTGATCCACAGGATCGCCCATTAGATACCGACAATGATGGAATCCCTGATAATGCATCAGCAGATGCAAAATACCTAGGAGATCTTGATGATGATAACGATGGTTTATCTGATGAAAAAGAAATAAATCTTGGTTCAAACCAAAAAAAATCATCTGATGTACTATTTGTAACAATTGAGGAAACAATGTATTATCTTGTTGATACCGATGCGAACGATCAATGGGATGTTCTCTATAACTTGATCACAGACAGTTCTACAAGAGTAAAATCTTCAGAAATAAATGTGTTTTTTTTAGACGTTAATGGGGATGCACAATGGGATTATACCTATTATTCATCTACGCAAACGTTTATTAAATACGAAGAAAAAACATCAGATGGAATTCCTTTACCCGTGATAATTCTTAGTATAATTCTATTGGTGATTCTTATTATATTGGTTCTTATTAAAACAGGAGTGATATACATTTACGAAGAATATACTATGGAATAAAACTACTCCATTTTTCACAGAAAGAAACATACCCCGATAAAGAACCAAATATATTTTATAGGTTAGGCATTACTCTTTTTTGATGACAATTTGTTTAGGTATAGAAGGAACCGCTCATACAATAGGTGTCGGTATCATTAAATCAGACAAAGGAAGATGTCAGGTTCTTTCAAATGTAATCAAAGGATATCATCCGGAAAAAGGGGGTATTCATCCTAGAGAAGCAGCGAATCATCATGCAACCTATGTTGCAGATGTTCTCAGTGATTCTATTAAAAAAGCAGGTGTTGTTTTCTCAGCTGTTGATCTTATTTCGTTTTCTCAGGGTCCTGGTCTTGGTCCTTGTCTTCGAACCGTAGCAACCGCTGCGCGAGCACTTTCTTTGAAATTAAAAAAACCATTACTTGGCGTCAATCATTGTGTCGCTCATCTTGAAATAGGGCGAGGAACCATTCCGGAATGCATTGATCCTGTCTTGTTGTATGTATCTGGTGCAAATACCCAGGTGATTGGTTTCGCTGAAGGAAAATATAGAGTGTTTGGAGAAACACTTGATATTGGACTGGGTAACTGTCTTGATAAATTCGGTCGATCACTTGATCTTGAGTTTCCAGCGGGGCCAAAGATTGAGGAACTCGCAAAAAAATCAAAAACCTATGTAAAGTTACCGTATTCAATCAAAGGTATGGATATCGCGTTTTCTGGGTTGTTAACCGCTGCTATGCAGGAGAAAAAACAGGGAACATCTGTTGAAGACATCTGCTTTTCCATCCAAGAAACTGCGTTTGCTGCCTTAACTGAAGTTACTGAACGGGCGATGGCTCATACAGAAAAAAAAGAGGTGCTTCTTGGTGGCGGTGTCGCTTGTAACATGAGGTTGCGGTCGATGGTGGAAACCATGGCAAAAGCTCGAGGGGCACGTTTTTTTGTTCCTTCACGCAATCTTTGTGTTGATAACGGAGCGATGATTGCATGGCTTGGGCTGTTAATGTATGAGAGCGGTATCCGAATGACCATTGAGGACAGTATGATTAATCAGCGGTTTCGTACAGACATGGTACAGGTGGCCTGGCGATGAATCCAAATAAAATCCTGTATCTTGGCGCAGAAGCAGAAATCAAAACATCAGTGTATCTTGGTTTATCTGCTGTAGAAAAAAGACGCATCAGGAAATCGTATAGAATCCCTGAGATTGATCATATGTTGATTTCCGCACGTACTAAAGAAGAATCAAAACTTATTATGGAGGCACGGATTCAAGGTGTTGCTGTCCCCATCATCTACGATGTTGATGTGGAGAATGGAATAATCACAATGGAGTATATAGATGGTCATCGTATCAAGGATATTATTCATCGCCTTACAGAAAAAGAACGCAAACGGATTTGTGAGAAAATAGGAGATGGTATCGCTCGGTTACATAATAACGATATCATTCATGGCGATATTACCACATCAAATATGATTCTTGTTGATGATACAATTTATTTTATTGATTTTGGGTTAGGGTGTAAAGACAGCGAGATTGAAGCAAAAGGAGTAGATCTTCATGTGCTTATGGAGGCGTTTTCTTCAACTCATTCTCTGTATCCTCAGTGTTTTGACTATGTGCTTGATGGATATAAAAAAAGGTTTCAAGGGGATGCAGACGTTATCTGTAAAAAAATAGAGGAGATTGTCCGACGGGGACGGTATCGAACATGAAAACATTGTATTTTATCACGGGTAATGAAGGGAAGTTTGTTGAGGTAAAAGGAAAATTTAAATCGTTGTCAATTGCGCTTGTTCAAAATGATTTAGGGTATCCGGAGATCCAGGCAGATACCCTTGAGGAAGTTGCACGATTTGGAGTTGAAACACTGCAAAAACGATGTTCTGAATCGTTTATTCTTGAAGATGCAGGGTTATTTATTGATACGCTCAAAGGTTTTCCTGGCGTATATTCAAAGTATGTTTTTTATACGATAGGATTAGATAGGATTCTTCGTCTGTTACATGACAAAAAGAAATCACAGAGAACCGCGGTGTTTCGATCTGTTTTTGCATTGAAAGAACCAAAGAAACCAGCCATGTTTTTTTTCGGTGAATGTCGTGGACATATTGCACCTAAAACTAAAGGAAATAATGGTTTTGGGTTCGACCCTATTTTTATCCCCCAAGGAAAAACGCAGACGTTTGCCGAGATGACGATTGAAGAAAAAAATAGGTTTTCACATCGTGGAAAAGCAATAGAACAATTAATCAGATATTTAGAAAAAAAATGAAAAAGAAGATGAAATTATTTTTACTTCTTTTTCAGATATGGTAAGCCAGTTCTCTTGTTAACACCAACGACATACCCATTTGGTAAATCACATGGGTTACCGCTCTTTGGGTCTCTCTTGCTGAAAAAATAAATTGTCTGATCTCTTCCACCTTTTAACTTTACACTTCGTGTGTATAAAGTCCATCCTTCGTGTTTATACGCCATAATTCTTCCTCCAAAGTATGTTATCGTCTCCTTAGATTTAAACTTTCTCCCAATGTATACCTAGATATCGTTGTACAACAGGATAAGGTTTATAAGGGCAAATATATATTCGACTATGGGTTAAAATTTAGGAGATGAGTGTTTCATGAAGATAGCAAGTAAGATTTTTGGTGAGAAAAAAACTGAACAAACCGCAGGATATGTTGATCTAGAAAAATATGTAGATGCAAAGAAAGGAGAGACACCTACTGGAGCAAAAATGTATGTCCGTATTGGTGAGATTACACGATATGAAGATCTCAAAGAGTTCTCTGATTACGTGTACGGCGGAAACGTCCTTATCCTCGATTTTTCACCTGTGGCAGAAGAAGAATTGCTTTTGAAAAGAATCACTAATGATCTAAAAAAGATGATTGGTGAAATTGATGGTGATATCGCAGGAATAGGAAATAACCTGATGATCCTGTCACCGAACGGTATCAAAATCGATCGGCGAAAATTACGAGGAAAATTCGCATAATCATCTAAAAATCTTTTTTCTTTTTATTGTTCTTTTGATTTAATTTTTATTTTCTTTGGTGTTTTTGTTAATAACACAACTAAAGATTCTGCTTTCTCCATCGCTAATTCATATCCTAGGTTTTCCGCGAGTTTTTCTCCAAAGTGTTTGATCATTGGATATTTTGGCATATTAGCTAAAGTCATTCTAATGCGCGATGAACCAACGAACACATATCCTTTCGGTTCGATAAATTGAGGGGATGCTTTCTCATCGAGTTTAGCGTATTTTTCAATGTCACTATCATCCATATTCCATCCATTCACAAGTGTATGGCGAATCACGGTTCGTGTTGAAAGAGAAGGCAATAACTCAAGAGTTTGATTGAGTTTTTCCCATCCATTAGGAATCAGTGGCGCACAGATTTTTTTGTAGGTTTCTTCATCGGGAGCAACAACTGATACATAGAGTTGGGTTGGTAAGGGATCTAAATTTGCTAACGCCTCGGGTTGTGTACCATTTGTAACGAGAAAAGTGGTCATACCTTTTTTATGGCATGCAGCAAAGAATTCTCCTAGTTTTGGATATAGTGTTGGTTCTCCAGAGAGAGAACATGCAACCATGGTTGGTGTATTTGCTTGTTCCCATTTTTTTTGGTCGCACCGAGGATCTCCTTTGAAGCCGGTAATAAGTTTTTTTTGTGCGTTAATTGATTGTTCAAGAATGAACGTGGGATCATCGGTTTCTTTAAAAGTGTGTTCTGTGAAATTTTGGAAGCGCCAACAGAACAGGCAAAGTTGTGTGCATTGATTGATCGTTGGAGTCATCTGTAGACATCGGTGTGATTCAATCCCGTAGAAACTTTGTTTGTAACATTGTCTGTTGAAAAGGAGACTTTGACGCATCCAATGACAGATTTTTACTCCAGAGTGTTTACCAACAAGTGCATATTGTTGTTTTTGTAAGATTTTTTTTAATTCAGGATCCATAATCCTCGGTATAAGCGATAATATCTTGTTTTATATGAATTGCGTTCATCTTATTCGAACCAAGATTTTACTCTAAAAAAACACAGTTCTAGGACTGGAATTTCAATTCTAGAAAGTGCAGGTTTACCCCTATTTTTTCTATTTCATTAAGATAATCGTCACCAAGTTGATGTTTAAAATCTTCAATGAATGCGCCTGTTTTATCCTCAAGTTTTTTCCCAGAAAACTTGATTACTTCTCTGATTGCTTGGCCTAGTTTATAGGATTCGGCATCGTTTATTTCAGACATTACTTGTATAATATCATTTCCAATGTTTTTTTCTGAAGTATTTATAGATATTAATTGTAACACCTCATGTTTTTGTTCAAGTTCATGTAGAGCACTACAAAGTGTTGTTACCGCAAAATCTTTTGATTTTCTATTTGTAATAATCATAAGAAGTGTTTCTAATGTCTTTTTCACGATATGGGAATGTTCCCTTCGTAAGAGAACAACTTGGATGTGATTGAGGTTAATCCCCATTTTATTAAGGTTTTCTAGTTGTGGTTCTCCAAGCTCAGTTTTGAATTGATCAATAAACGTTTGATTACTTTCCCATTCAGAGGCTTTCCCAACTTCTTCTATTAGATTTTGCATTGCTTGTCCAAGGGTTAATATATGAACGTTGTTGATATCTAGAAGTGCACGAATAACAAAAAAACCCTGTGAATCAGGTTGATTATGTATTTCTATAAAGGATAAAAAATCATAGGGTTTGGTAAGTTTTTTTATGGCATCGATAACGATTTGCATCGTCTTAATTTCAGGGTATTTTTTATTTATTACATAGATTAATGATTTTAATATTTGTTCAGTTATTTCAGAGTTTTGTATCTTTAATTCCTGCTGTCGTTCAGCAAGGTACTCAAATTGCATGAAATTGAGGTTTATTTGTCCTTCATCAAATACAATTTCATCGATGTCGCTGATTGCTTCTTTTACTTCTTTTATGAAGAAGAAATCCGCGTTTTTTTCAAGATGTTTTACCGTGATTTTTATATATTCACTAATCGCTTTATATACATCTTTTGATTCAATAGAATCTATGCCTGGTAAAATGTGAATAGCATTCGCTCCTTCTGAATATAATGTTTTTTCTATGGTAACAAAGCGAAGAAATGGATATCGCAATCGAAGTTCTTGAAGTGTGCTATCCATAATTACCATTGCAAAACCCTCAGAGGTTCTTCTACCTATTTTACTCACGAGTGTTTGCAGAATGTGTAAGAGAACTTCAGAGTTTTTTATTAAAGGCATAGTTTTATCGACTCAAAATTCGATCGACTCGTTGTTTGAGATCCGAAATACTAAATGGTTTTTCTATGTAGTCATCTGCTGTTGTTATTCCAAATCCTTTGCTGAAGGGATCTACTTTGACAGTGACAAAAATAACTGGGATGGTTCGCCATTCTGGTTTTTCTTTTAAGCGTGCAAAAACATCCCATCCGCTGATCTCTGGCATCATGATATCTAATAGGATAAGGTCTGGGATTTGGCCCTTTTTTAGAATTTCCATGCATTCTTTTCCCCCGGCAGCAACCTGTATTTCGTAGGATTGAGCATCTTGTGAAAGTTGTTCTAATCCATCTTTTATCATATGGATAATATCGGGGTTGTCATCAACAACAAGTATCTTTTTTTTCATTTTGTATTCATCTCTCTTTTTTTCATTTATATTATATGATTTTATTTTTTTATTGATTTTGATGCTGATAATTATTTTCTAAGGATATAAGAGAACATTGAATATGTCCCTTTGAGATTCTCGTTTTTTTGGAGTTAATTTCCGTCATTTTTGTTTTCCGAGAGTGTATCGGTTTCCAAGTGTTTGATGCATTTTGCTTTGATTTCTTTTAATTTTAGATCAAGATAGTAATCACTGGATATCATAAATGTATGTTTTAAATTTCCATTTTCAAACTCATTTTTTAACTCATTTTGTATTTCATCAAAAAGTGTATCCGTTGTTTTATTGATGATGAAATCGATGAAATCGGCTATGTCAACATCTGTTTTTTCTTCTTTGTTTTTGTACCAGTCTAAAACTTCTTGCAGGATTTTTTCGTTCATATCATTTCAACCTGCATCATTCAATATATTAAACAGCAATGGGATTTAAAGCTTTATCGCTCTGTTGTCTTTTGTGTTTTCATTAAAAATACTTCTGATGAAGTCTGGAAAACAAGAAATAAGATGCAGATGGGATGCGCGTCTCTAACCTCTTATATAGACTTCTGCTGTTCAATATCATTTTCTTGTTTATAAAACTATATCTTTGCAGTTTTATTTCTGTTGATTGTTTGTGGGAAAAAAAATAATTATTGAAGGACAAAAGGAAAATATTAATAATAAATTATATATACTATATAAAACTATATATGAGGAACAATATATAAATTCATATTGATAGTTGATAATCGTATTTGGGTCGTAATATGGCGAATAAATTAAAGAAAAATCGTGGGCTTTTGACGATAGGTGCAGTTTTTCTCATGGTGATTAGTACTATCATACCGGCTACAATCGCAGATACAAGTGCAACTCCAGGTTTCGACCGAGGTGTCTCCTGGAAATCGATGACCCCCTTAAAAAAAGTAACTTTTGTGAATTTCGACGAAGAAAGCGTTCTTGATGATTATGCGTATCTTGCTGCTGTTCCCACCGCTGTTTTTTATGATAAAAATGAAAAACAAATTTATTCTAATCCACTTTTGTTTTACCAAGACGCCTATATTTCAGATGATGATGAGGAACGTACCTTGAACGCTCGACAAGGTATAGATTATTTTATGGAAGATTGGATGTCATATTGTGGTGGATATATTGATCAGATGACATTGATTAACGTTCCAAAACAAAATATTGATTCCAGTTGGAATGCAAAAAATTATTCTGTTATCCAAGGCAATACTCCCGAGGATATCGCAAGTTCGATTGCGTTGCATGACTGGTCCTATGCAGAAAACGCAGTGGTCGCAGTAATTAACGATGATTCAATCAAACCAACGAATTATACCACAGGGCAACTTACGGGGATGGTTTTAAAAGAAAACGGGATATTAAGTCAGCATTTTGAGGTGCCGAAAACTAATGAGGTTTACCCTATGTATCATGAGTTTACGGTTCCTGATGGATATAAACTCCTGAATGTACGATCTTGGTATCCTAGTTTTTACCTTGATGCAGGTGTTCCCGGTTTTGAAGGTATTATTAACATGTCGATTCCAACTGGTGACCGAGACATGCAAATTTACTGTGATTACAATGGTGAGTGGATGATGGCGGGGATCACCAATGCATGGAATGCTCAAGGTGGGATGGATCGGGATAAAACCTCGGTGTACGTCTATAAAAGTGGGAAATGGAGTGTGGCAATCACAGATGTTCCTACGAAATCTGCGTATCTTGATTCAACTCTTCCTGTACAAAACAATGAAATTAAAGATCTTAGTTTAGAACCTCAGAAGAATCATAAAATCTTTAGTTTTAAATTCGGTAGATATGGAAGTTTCCTTGATATCTTAAAGAACATGCGTAAAGTCACCTATCAAGTCGATGTGAATATGTACCCGGGGACAACCGTTACAATCCCCGATACGCCACCGTTTGGTTGCAGAAATGCAAATTTTAAGTTAACATGGGATGATGCTTCTACGCCGCTCGGTTTTTCTCTTATTGGACCTAGCGGAGAAGAAATTTTGTCAACACGTGAATCTGGTGTTTCATCAAAAAGCAGTTCTCCAAAAGATAGCGAAAGTAACGCAATGCCAGATGGAACAGAAGCAGATATGTATGTTGAGCGCCTTGGAGAATGTTTACCAGGGGAACATTATTCTATTTGTGTCTATGCATTAAATGATATAACCAGCTCAACAGATTTCACAGTTTCTTATTCATGGGATCAAAATATCAGCAAAATTCAAGGGGATAGTCTTTCATCTGCAACAGAAGGTTCCGTTCTTGCATCTGTTTTAAACGCACCTCTTTTGTATATGAATTCATCAGAGATTTCTGCTGCAACATGTGACGCACTCTATAAACTGGGTGTCAGTAACATCATCCTCATTGATCTTGGTGGTCAGCTGTCATCCAATGGAAAAACGCAACTCTCTCGTATTGCTTCAATTTCTCAGGAGTTTACAACGTATTCAGACATCTACAAATATATTCGATTGTTAACAGGGAGAAACGACATTGTTTTTTCGACGATTGATTCGTGGAGTTATTGGTATTCCACGGAGCTTGGAGTTGCTGGAGAAACAGAAAACGCGTTGTCGGTTGGTCCTGCTGCGTATATTGCTGCTCAGCATGGTTCCCCAGTTCTTCTTATTGATAATCATCCGGAGCTATCGTCTGCTGTGGTTTGGCATAATGAACTGTGGAGACGTCATCCTGATGGTTATTCGAAACTTCCAACTGTTTCTGAAATGTATCTTACGGGAACTCGTGTATACAATTTTTTAAAGGATCAGGGGTTTGATGAAGAAGGCCTTGAAACCATTATTACGGTTGCTGATCAGTTTGAAATTGGATTATCCTGGGATCGTGTGTTTGTTGGGAAAGGAAAACCTGGGCGATTTATAGGTTCGCCTACGGATCTATCGGTATGGATCTCAAAAAATGTTTTTTATCCGCAGATTGTCTTTGAAAATCCTGCTTTAGATCCTACTGGTGTGAAACTTATCAATGGAAGTAGCAGTGAACGTGCTGGTCTCTTGGGCTTGTTTACATTGTGGCGGGGGAAAATTGGTTTGAAAATCACGAAGCCATCACAAGAGGAAACATTTCAATATCCGGTTCTTGACACATTGATTTGTTATGATGAAAAGTTTAACACGAGAGCAAGTAAATACTGGGGTTTTACGTATACTTGTGCAGATGGGACTATACCTGGTGTTACTCCTTCTTTTGAACCGATTGACGAAGGCGTCATGGAGGCTGTGAACGGTCAGAAGGGTGGGTTTTTAGCGGATCTGAGTGGTTCGGAGGTGCAACCGTTTTATCTGGATCGCGCAGGGTATGATCCTGTGTTTTCCACTAACTTTGATGCAAATATGAATAATTTAAATCAAGGTGTGCTCCTCTGGATGATTAATACTCATGGTGCACCAGTCAACGGTGGTATGTTGATGTTTTGGGATGTAAAAAATACAGTTCCTGATGGATATCCTTCCATTCCTCTAAGTGGAGAAAAAAAGGAGTCAAACCCCTGGCGAGGCTATGAATGGTTGATGGGTTCAACTGCGGAACCTGACACGATGACCTCAGAAATCCATGGAATACTCGCAGCGCTCGCAGGAAACCCTACTCCAAAAGGAGTTCGTGTTTTTACTACTGCTCTTGATTGGGCGCTTGCAAAACGACCGGTCCGCGATATGGTAGGAAAAATCGCGAGTCTGCCTGTTCTCAGACTTGTTACTCCTGATTGGTTGCAAGATACTCAGGATTATTATGATGGTGTAATCATTACTGTGTTTCTTGGTAGATTTGGAACGAGCTGGTATAATGGTCTGATGATTGATGATGAGCTGGAAAACATTCATTCAGCGGGGGTTAGTAGCGTCGCGTGTCTTCCTGCCGGGAAATATTTGCATCTGGCGCTTATGAGACATGGTTCAGTGTTTCAGATTATGGATCCATGGGCGACATCCTGGTATTCTGATGTATGGCAGAACTCTGTTCCTCGAGGGATTGCTTTGGGGAAAACCGTTGGTGAAATCTATACGGAAGGTATCAGTAAAGTTGGTATTCAGTATATTTCAGAGCCTCCAAACTGGTGGTGGGATCTTGCAGAGAACGTCTGTTTGTACGGTGATCCTGATTTGCGCATCTGGGTGCCAAGCACTGAATATAGTAGTATTAATCATTGGTCTAGAGAAGATGTTCAATCCGTGATCTATGATCCAAATGATGGGTTTTCTATTGCGGGTCATACGCCGTTTGGTGCAACTGAGTATCCTTCGAAACGATCTGCGCCTTCTTTTGTTGATCCGTATCTATTTATCGGTGTGATTCTTGGTGCTATTGTTGTTTTGTTGATTGTTGCTTTGGTTTCTCTTCGAAAGAAGAAAACCATGGTAAAGTAGTAGGCCTTCTTTTTTTCTTCTTCTTTTTCTTGGTATTAAATGTTTGAAACGCTAAGTTTTTGAAATACAACCTGTTGTATCCATGTGATAGTATGAAGATTGATCCATGGAGTTCTACTACGTATCAGGATTATACTCGTTTGCGCGATGAATTTGGTATTCAGGAGTTCACTGATGTTTTTTGGAAGGATTTACCGCATCCTCATAGGTTGTTGCGTCGTGGTGTGATCTTTGGGCATCGCGGATTTGAAATTATTCATTCTGCAATTAAGAACAAGAGACCCTGGGCGATTCTGACGGGTCTTATGCCTTCGGGACGGATGCATCTTGGTCATAAGATGGTGATCGATGAGGTGATGTACTATCAGAGCCTTGGTGCAGATATCTTCATCGCGGTTGCTGATATTGAGGCGTATGCGACGAGAGGTTTTAGCTTGGAAGAAGCAAGAATATGTGCGTTAAATGAGTATATTTCCAATTATATTGCTCTTGGGTTGAAACCGGATCGATGTCATATTTATTTTCAATCAGAACATCAGGTTGTGAAGGATCTAGCTTTTTTGCTTGGAAGAAAAGTAAACTGGTCGCAGATGCTGGCTACCTATGGGTTTACTGGTTCTACGAACATGTCCCATATCTTTTCCCCGCTTGTTCAAACTGGGGATATTTTACATGTTCAATTGCAGAAATATGGTGGTGTACGTCCAACATTGGTTCCTGTGGGGGTTGATCAGGATCCTCATATTCGGTTGAGTAGGGATATTGCTCAGGCGTATCGTCTCTTTAATGTGACTGTTACCAAGGATAATAAAATCGGGGTGTTTGTGAAAATTGATGAGAACGTAGATGTGTTGTTGGATCATGCAGAAAAAATCCTTCATTTGCTTCATTTCACGGATTTGAAACGTATATCGGAATACAAGGCGTTATACGTCAATGATGCAACTGAGCAGGATATTTCTATGATTGATCAGCAGCTCGCACAAACAGAGCCGACATTCAAAGGGTATGGTTTTCTTCAACCGTGTTCTACGTATCATAGGTTCATTACTGGTCTTACTGGGGATAAGATGTCGTCGTCAAAACCTGAGAGCGCGATTTTTCTTACAGATATGCCAAAGGAAGCGGCAAAGAAGATTATGCAGGCGAAAACCGGTGGTGCTGTTAGTCTTGAAGAACAGAAACGCTGTGGTGGAAAACCTGATGAATGTATGATTTATGAGTTGTTTTTGTATCATTTAATTGAGGATGACAAAGAGCTTGAAACGATTTTTCAGTCATGTAAACAGGGGACTCAGATGTGCGGAAATTGTAAAAAACATGCTGCATTGTTGATGGAACATTTTCTTGTGGATCTTAAAGAGAAACGAGAAAAAGCTGCGGAACGGTATAACGAATATTTTAAGTGAAAAAAAAAGTTAGCTGTATGAGTTGTATGCACCTTCGTCTGTCATGAGTTTTTCGAATTTTGTATCAAGTTGTTTTCGTTGTTTTGCAAAGTTGTTGTGAACAACATTAAATGTATTCTTTGATTGTGTTGCTCGTCCTTTCAAAGGGATGCGTAGTCCTAGATCATTTCCTTTTAATGCGGCTTCAAGTATCATCTCAGGGGGAATTCCATGTTGTATATTGTTTAAGATTTTTTGGATGTTTCCTTGTACGATACCAAACTGTCCTGTGTTTTTTTGGATTGTTTTTTGGATGTCATCGTCAAGCTTTCTTGCGATTTTCGCGCCTACTCCTTGTGTTTCAAAAGGGTTTTTGAGGTGTTCTTTTAGGAGGTATACTCCTACATCTGGGTGGGAGATATAGCAGTCGTAGGAGAGAAGGTCATGGTCTCTGCCAAATGTTGCATTCCAGTTCTCTGGATGGTGTTTTGCATCGGTGACGATTTCGTTTAAGATGGCGTTTCGTGGTTTTATTTTTAGTCCCATTGTATCCTGGTATAAGATGAGTACTATAAGAAAATGACGAAAAGTTAAAACAGATAGAAGAGTATAAGTAGAGTACACCAGGTTTCCTGTTTGTAAAATGGATTCGTGTGGTGAATGAGATGCTTGTGAAAGAGATCATGACAAAAAATGTGGTGACCATTGACGCAAATAATACTGTGTTTGATGCGTGTAAGAAATATTATGATTATAAGGTGGGATGTCTGGTGGTGGAGGATAATGGCTTTTGTGTAGGTATTGTTACTGAACGGGATATTATTGAGCGTACTATTTGTGTGAAGAAAGATCCGCAAAAAACTAAGGTTTCGGAGATCATGTCATCAGGTATTAAAACTGTGTATGCGCTTGATACTGTAGATAAAGCTATTGAAATAATGAGGCAATATAAGTTTAAAAAACTCCCAGTGATTTCCAATAATGATATCGTTGGAATCATTACAGTGACTGATATTTCCAATGCGAAATCAGAAATGACGAAACGTTTTATGGAGACCTGGGTTAAAACAAAATGGCAAGATTAAACACTTTGTTTTTATAGGTACGTGAATGGTTCTCTTTTTCCGTCGATACGTTTTGCTCCTGAGGCAGAAAGAGATACTTCCAAGGTTTTCATTTGAACATGGTTTAGTCCTGTTCTTTTGATGAGAACTCTATCTTGTTCATCATAAATAGTTATTGTGCCATCTTCTGGGCAGCATACTGCTTTCATGGTTTGGTCGTTGTGCAGCCAGATCCAGATTTTCATGGTTTTCTTCATCATGTTTTCTTTGTCTCCTATTTTTGTTTTTATTTGTTTTTAATCTGTAAAGCGAGGGCTCGTATGCGATTTCCTACAACAAGTGATTTTGCGATGAATTCCATTTCTTTTGCTTCTTCCGGTGTTGAAATTTGTCCGACGATCATCATTACCATTTTTTATCACTCCTCACTCCTTATTTTGTCGGTTTGTTTATTAACGACTTATTGTACAATTCGTACCCAGGTTCTGTACAGTTGGTACCGAAAATTTCAGCGTTTATTTTTTTTATAAAAACAAGCATAAGTATTAATCACTGGTAAATGATACATTATACGGAAGTAAGGATTGATTTCTATGCAGGAAATTAAACGAATTGTTATACCTGTTGATAGTTCAGATGCTTCTAGAATAGCAACAGAGCAAGGTGTTTATCTTGCTAAGTTAATGAACATTGATGTATCCATTGTCAGTGTGAATGATGCGGAACAATTCATGGTTTCTGCACCTCTTTCTGAAAAGCTGAAAAAAGAACGACAAGATTTTCTTCAGGAGGCAAAAAAAATCGCTGATTTGCGCGGTGTTTCTGCATCGACCGAACTGATGACTGGTGCACCTGTTGATGAAATTGTGAAACATGTGAAAAACAATGATCTTATTGTGATGGGAAGTCAGGGAAAAACTGGGTTTAATAAGTTGATGCTGGGAAGCGTCTCTGAAAAAGTTTTACAGCGTGCACCATGTTCAGTGATGATCATTAAACCAAATATATCTCTTGGTGTATTGGATGTCGAAAATACGATAGATACTATGTCTCAACAAAAAGAGAAAAAACGAGGAAAATTTCCTTAGAGTTTAATCGTTTTTCTTTTTATCTTTTACTTTGTAGTCTGCGTTAATTGTTTTGTCATCATCGTTGGGATGACCTGCCCAGGCATTATTTTCTGTAGTTTCATTTTGTGTACCGTGTTCTTGTTGATACTGTTGTGCTGCTTGTTGGTATATCGCAGATGATGCTTTTTGAAATATTTTTGTGAGTACATCCATTTTTTCTTTTATTAAATCAGTATCGTCTCCAGTGAGAGCGTTTCGGAGTTCTTTGAGTGCTGTTTCAATTGCTTCTTTATCTTCTGTTGTGAATTTGTCTTTTAGTTCTTGTAGTGTTTTCTCAGTAGTATTTGCAAGAGAATCAGCGTTGTTTCTTGTTTCGACTTTTTCTCTGCGTTTTTTGTCTTCATCTTCGTGTTCTTTTGCTTCTTTTTTCATCCGTTCGATTTCGTTATCGGAGAGTTTTGTTGACCCGGTTATCCGAATCGATTGTTCTTTTCCAGTCCCCAGATCCTTTGCTGCTACGCTAAGGATTCCATCTACATCGATATCAAAAGCGACTTCAACCTGGGGAATACCACGAGGGGCGGGAAGGATGCCGTCAAGGTGGAATCGGCCAAGGCTTTTATTGTCTGCAGCCATCGGTCTTTCTCCTTGAAGGACATGGATTTCGACGCTTGTTTGGCTGTCTGCTGCTGTCGAAAAAACTTTACTTTTTTTTGTTGGAACTGTTGTGTTTCGTTCAATGAGTTGTGTTGCGACACCTCCGAGTGTCTCTACGCTTAAGCTTAGAGGGGTAACATCGAGAAGGACGATATCTTTGTCGATATCTCCTGTGAGTATTCCTGCTTGAATAGCTGCACCAAGTGCTACGCATTCCATAGGGTCTACATCGCGTTTTGGTTTTTTGCCGAAGATTTTTTCTACTTTTTGCATCACGATCGGCATGCGTGTTGGTCCACCTACGAGTACGACATGGTCAATGTCTGAGGGTTTGAGTTTTGCGTCTGCGAGTGCTTGTTTGCAGGGTTTTTCTGTGCGGTCTATAATTGGGCTGATAAGTTCATCGAGTTTCGCGCGGGTGAGTTTTATCTCCAAGTGTTTTGGTTCATTGTTGATAACTGTTATGTATGGGAGGTTTATGGTAGTCTGAACTGTTGTAGATAACTCCATTTTCGCGGTTTCCGCTGCATCTAATAGTCGTGATAGTGATTTGAGGTCTTTTCTGAGGTCAATGTTATGTTCTTTTTTGAAGGTCTCTGAAAAATAATCAACAAGTACTTGATCCATGTCTGAGCCGCCAAGTTGAGTGTCTCCGTTGGTTGATAACACTTCGAAAACACCGCCACCGACTTCCATGAGGGTGATATCAAAGGTTCCTCCGCCGAGATCATAGACTGCTATTTTCTGTTCTCCTTCTTTATCCAATCCATAAGCTAAGGATGCAGCAGTTGGTTCGTTGATGATGCGTTTTACGTTAAAACCTGCGATTTTTCCTGCGTCTTTGGTTGCTTGTCTTTGGTCATCGTTGAAGTATGCGGGTACTGTTATAACTGCATCGGTTATTGTTTCTCCTAAAAATGCTTCAGCATCTTTTTTTATTTTCTGTAATATAAACGCTGATATTTGTTCTGGTGAGTATTTTTTTCCATGGCTGGTTACTTTTTCTCCGCGGCCCATTTTTCTTTTTATTCGTTGGATGGTTCCTTCTGGGTTTGTGACCGCTTGTCGTTTCGCTGCTTCTCCTACAAGCATTTCTCCTTCTTTGGTGAATGCGACAACAGATGGAAAATAGGTTTGACCCTCTATACTTTTGATTATAACAGGTTTCCCTGCTTCGATAAATGCAACTTCTGAGTTTGTTGTTCCTAGATCTATTCCTACGACTTTTCCCATATTATTATTCCTCCATTATTTTTCTATTTTTTTGTTTTTTGCGACTACAACTTGTGATGGTCGCATGATTTTTCCATTCAAGAGATATCCTTTTTTTATTTCTTCAATAATTAAGCCGTCTGCGCAATCATCTTTTTCGATGGTTGATATGGCATAATGATACTGATGATTGAAAGGTTTTCCTATGCTTTCTATGGATGTAATATGTTCTCGCTCAAACACATTATGTAATTGTTTCAGGATTGATTCAATGCCTTCTGTAGGGTTTTTGTCGTCTTTTACTTTGGTGAGAAGTTCTGAGAAATCAAGTAATTCGGAAAAATATTTTTTTTTTGTATCCTCTTCTTTTACGATAAGTTCTTTTTCTATGCGTTTTTGGTAGTTTTGGAACTCTGCGTAAGATCGGAGGAGTTTGTCATTTTTTTCTTTGAGTTCTTGCGTTAGTTTCTGCAAGTCGTCTTCTATTTTTTTCCCAGATTCTTGGGTTGGTTTCTTTTTCTCGCTTAGTTTTTTTGCGGTCATGCTCTCCCTGAAAAAATAATGTTTTTATTTTTAAAAAAAAAGAAAAAAGGGGGGAAAATCTTAGTAATCTTCCATGCCGCCCATGCCGCCCATGCCGCCGGGTCCACCTGGTGGCATACCTGGACCGCCTGGTGGTCCTCCTCCGCCTCGGGATGCAATGACATCATCGATTCGAAGGATCATCGTTGCTGCCTCAGAGGCTGCTCGGATTTCCTGAACGCTGACTCGTAATGGTTCGATTACGTTGTTTTTCATCATATCTGCAACCTTTCCGTTCATGACGTCGATACCTGCGTACTTGTTTCCTTTCTTGTGTGCTTGTCTGATTTCAAGCATCATGTCTATTGGGTCAAGACCTGCATTTTCAGAAAGTGTCTTGGGTATAACTTCGATTGCATTTGCGAATGCTTCAATTGCCATTTGCTCTCGACCACCAATAGATGGTGCATAGTCACGTAGAGCCATGGAAATAGCGGTTGCTGCTGAGCCTCCGCCTGCCGTCATTTTCCCGTCTTCTAAGGCGAGTTTTACGACAGAGAGTGCATCATGTAATGCGCGTTCTAATTCATCGATCACATGTTCTGTTCCACCGCGTATAAGGATTGAAACTGCTTTTGGGTTTTTGCAGTCGGTAACAAATGTCATTTTGTCGTCACCGAATTTTTTCTCTTCGACAATGCCTGCATTTCCTAGGTCTTTTGGGGAAAGGCTTTCAAGGTTTGCAACGATGCTTCCGCCTGTTGCTTTGCCGAGTTTTTCCATGTCGCTTTTCTTTGCGCGTCTGACTGCGTAGATTCCTTCTTTTGCGAGGTAGTGTTGTGCGAGATCATCGATGCCTTTCTGGCAGACGAGGACATTTGCGCCACTTTTTTTGACTTTGTCAACCATTTTTTTAAGCATTGTTTCTTCTTCGTCGAGGAATGCTTGAAGTTGGGTTGGGTCTCGGATTTCAATCTTTGCGTCAACCTCTGTTTTTTTGACTTCTAATGCATCGTTTACGAGAGCGATTTTTGCGTTTTTGACTTGTTTTGGCATTCCATCGTGGACGCGTTCTTTGTCTAAAATGATTCCTTGTATGATGGATGTGTCTTGTATGCTTCCGCCTTGTTTTTTCTGGATTTGGATGTTATCTAAGTCGACAACGGTTTCGTTATCTATTTTTTCTGCGATGCTTGTCACTGATTCAACTACGACATCAGCGAGGATTTCTTTTGAAGAACTTGCGCCTTTGCTTGCCATAGATGTCATCGCGATGTTTCGTAGGGTGGGTTTGTCGTTTGTTTTGATTGGGATTGCGAGTTTGTTTAAGACTTCTATTGCTTTTTCTGATGCGAGTTTGTATCCTGCGCAGATTACGGTTGGGTGGATGTTTTGTTCTAGAAGTTCTCCTGCTGTTTTCAAGAGTTCTCCGGTGAGTATCACCGCGGTTGTTGTTCCATCGCCGCATGCTTCGTCTTGGGCTTTTGCGACTTCGACAATCATTTTTGCTGCAGGGTGTTCCACATCTATTTCTTTTAAGATGGTTGCACCGTCGTTTGTGATGACGACATCACCCATGGAGTTAACGAGCATTTTGTCCATGCCTTTGGGTCCTAGGGTTGATTTTACTGCATCTGAAATTGCGCGTGCTGCCATTATGTTGTTTGCTTGTGCGCCTTTGCCTTTTTCTCTTTTTGTTCCTTCTCTTAGAATTATGATTGGTTGTTGTCCAGTCATCATAGTTTTCTTATGCCTCCTTTATAGGTTTTTTTAAAAACTTAACAAGGATATATACACTTCTATATAAAGTTTGCTTGTTAATTGATATCATTATTATTAAAATTATCATCATTTTTTTATTTTGATAAATAATAAAATTTATATTTAGGATTGGTATATCATATTTGATATAATACAACTGCTTTCATGAAAAATAAATATTTCATATCATATTTGATATGATTTATGGGGAGATGAAAATATGAAATCATCCACATACGCAAGTCTAGTAACTATGGTGTTTTTACAACATAAAAACGATATCAGTAAGAGTATTGAGAGTGTTATTCGCTCAGCGGATACTTTAGGTAAACAACTTGGGTTACAAAACGATTTGAGCCATATGACTAAATATAGGGTTGTATCTGATTTATTACAATCATTTATATTAACCGCTCAAAAAACAAATAAAAACAAGAAGCTTCGACTGTCACAAAAAATCGTACACCTTTATCCTGAAAAATGAAATAAGGGTTAAAGTGGCATTTTATTTATTGTAAGACTGTAAAATGAAACGTTGGATCTCCGTAAACGAGAAATGATTCTTCGACATAGGTATCTCCGATTACTGCCTCGGCTAGTGTTTTTCCTTCGATTAGATCTGGTACTGCATTTTCGATGAAACTCACGGATGTTGTGTATCCTTGTTGTGAAAGAAGTCCAAGAGCCATGACTTGAATGTGTTTGCTTGTGAGGATTTGTGAACCGTACCAGTTAGCATCGATGCTTGTGTCTAGTTGTTCGTTGTCTTGTTGTTTTGACCACCAGCCACCGACGTAGCAGCCGTCTGCTGCGAAGAAGGGTGTATTAAGTTCCTCAAGAAATGATGCAGAGAACCAGCCTTCGTTTTTTGTGTTTAGTTTTGTTCCTGCTGGGTTTGAATGCCCGTGGATGAAGTATAGAGAATATTGCTGTATTAAGGATTTTTGTATTTGTTCATTGCCTGGATCTGTATCGTATAAAAGTGTTCCGTAGGTTTCTAGGTTTTGGTAAAGTTCTTTGGAATATGTGTTGATGTTTGAACTTTCAAAAGTGTTGATCGCTCCATTGTATTGTATATGTCTTTGAGTAGCAAATTTGTTGAAAGCATTGATGAGTTGGGATTTTTTAGTTTCGTAGGTAAGATCATGTGTTGGGTATAGAAGCGAGATGCAAATATCTGGTGTGTATGGTTCGCATCCGTTTTCTTTCGACTGTTTCTGGTGGTTGGTTACTGACCATTCGCGTGTACTTGGTTTTTCCATGTAGTCGCAGTCGCCTGCTAATGCGGTGTCTGTGTCTTCGCCTACGATGAGACATGCTTTTATGGGGTGTTTCTCTGAGTAGATGTCTATAATCTGGTCGATTGTGGTGTAGGTATTGTCTTTTTTGGTGAGTGTGATTATTTTTGTCGTCCAGGCGATGTCGTTTTTGACTGCGGTGACGTATGAATTGATTGCGTCTTGGATTTCTTGGTCGTTTGCGTATTGTGGGGAAATGATGATGAGCATATCATATTGAAAAAAATTTAAGTGGTTAGGTGCAAGGATTTGTGCAGATGTAATTGTTACGTTGGAACTTGTAGAGAGCATTGGTCCTAGGGTAAGAATTGTGATGCTTCCGAGCAGAAGTAGTGTTTGTTTTATTCTTTTCGTTATCTCTCCTCACCATCCATCTCTTAAGGCGTTATACTGTGTTTGTTTTGTTATATAACGTCTTCACATTATACTCTGACATTGTTTCTATTTAAATCCATCGTGTCGTAATTGCAAAAGTTTAAAAATTCAAAAAGGAAATATGACACGAATTAAAACGGAAAAAATAACGTATAGTTTATAAACTCTTATTCGTTACTTTTATGGGAGGAGAGATGAGATGTTAAATGGGATAAAACAAACTCGCTCAGAATGTAAAAAGTTTCTCAACAGAAGAGACCCTCTGGATCGGCTAATTTTTGAATTTGTGAAAAATCAGAAGTTAGACGTTGGATTTGTTCCGACAAATGAATCTAGGGGAAATATTCGTAAATATTCGCGGAAGTCGTTGCCTGATCACGAGAAGCATACATAAAGTAAGATTTTTTTTTATGTATAAGATTCTTTTAGGTTTACTGTTGAATAATATATGAAAAGGTTCATTATTTGCATGTTTTCATCCTTCGGTATGCAGATGTGATATGTTCGATTTTTTTATACCTGCTTTTTTGTAATGCTGTTACTAATGTTGTTGCTGTTTTTTCGTTGGTGACAATGACGTCATTATCTTTGGTGGCTGTTTTGAGGTCGTAAAAACTCATTGCGCCACCGCCTATAACGTTATAGCGAGATTGGTGTGGGTGAGGATGTTTTCTAGTGGGAGTCGGGGGAAGAGTATGATGATTTCTTCGAGTTTTTGTGCGAGTGTTGTTTTTTCTTGTTGTTTTTATTCTGTACTTAGAGGCTTTTTTTCCATCCTCAGAAACGGATGATTACTGTTAGTTTTTTTCCATAGAGCGCAGAGAAGGGAATCTGGAGCGGTAAATCTTAGTGTATATTTGCATTTTTTTGTTTTTTACGTTTTTACATTTTGGTATTTTTGCTCGGAAAGTATAAATAAAATGATTGACACATTTTTACATGGTAATAAGTAACATATTGTTGAGTTGGAGAGAAGGATAATAGTTATGAAAGGTTACAGGAATAGATCTTGGGCGGTAGTGTTCATTTTTATGATAACATTACCATTGATCATGGGTATTTTTACTATGCCGGTTCTTGCTACGGACAATACCCTCGTTTCGATTAATCCTTCAAGTCAAACCGTATCTGCTGGTGAAACATTTGCGGTAACTGTATCCTGTGTTCCTGGGCAATCGATGAAGTCTTTTGAATTACAACTGTCGTATAATTCCTCCTTGATTCATGCGAATTCAGTTACTGAAGGTAGTATTTTTACGGGCTATACGACCTTTTTTAATGCAGGAACTATTAACAACACTGCTGGGACTATTACAAATGTCTATGATTTGATTTTAGGTGATGGAATGGTTTCTGGTTCTGGTACGCTTGTTTCTATTTCGTTTACTGCTCAACTTCTTTCGGGTACTTCAAATGTAACTCTTTCTGATGTCGGTGTGACAAATGAAACAACGTATCTTCCTGTTTTTGTTTCGAATGGAAATGTCACTCTTCGCGAGTACACGCTCACCATTACGACTTCAGGGAGTGGATCGGTTACAAAAAACCCTTCTAGATCAACGTATACGTATGGTGAAGTCGTCCAATTAACCGCTGTTCCATCCACCGGTTATAGCTTTGTGAATTGGAGTGGCAATCTTTCTGGGAGTAGTAATCCTGCGACGATTACGATGATTTCAAATAAAACGGTTATCGCATATTTTTCGGATAATATTTCTCCGCAGATTCTGAATGTTTCAATTCGATCGTCTAGTCCTCTTGATACGAATTCATCGTTTGGCTGGGTGAATATCTCCTGTAACATTACTGATAATGTCGCTGTGAATGCTGTGTATTTGAACGTTACCGATCCTCATGGGTCGTGGCATAATGTGTCGATGACTGCGTTGAATAGTACCAGGTTTTATTATAATTCAAGTACGTTGTTTTCTGATTCTGGTAATCATACCTATTTCGTCTGGGTGAATGATACGAGTGGTAATAGCAATAGGTCAGGTAATTATAATTTTTCGATGGTGCCTAACGGGGATATGAATAGCGATGGAACGTGTTCTATTCTTGATCTTGTTCTTGTTTCAAATCACTATGGTGAGACAGGGATCTCTGGTTGGATTCGTGAGGATGTTGATAATAATGGTTTTGTTCAGGTGTTTGATTTTGTGTTGATTGCTAATGAGTATGGTGAGTCATGGTGGGCGTAGAATAAATTAATTTTAAGTCTTATTCAATGAACTCGACATCCCAATCAATGATAGTATTCATTCTATCAGAGTTCTTTTTGCTGAACGCGGCAGCGGCTTGGGAGATGAATCATTTACGGAAGAAAACAAGATGATACCGGTGGTTTCCAGTGTGATAAAACAATGACATCATCCTACATTTTTTTTATAGTTTCCTTCACCAGAGTCTCATTATAAAATCATAGAAAATATCCCCGTATCCCTCCATGGAAAATGATCAAGATAATATGTCGTAATCATTTCCAGATATATGACAATCCATTTTTCAAAATCATATAATATGTTTCTTCACCCATTCGATGAAAATGATCGCATCTTTCAGAAGTTTCTCTGCTACAGCTTTTGAGACCGGCTTACCAAGATATCCTACTTCTGATCATTTTTCAAGAGCGCCAGCTAATCGCCTTTTCTGCGATGCATCATTAAGAACTCGTATTAGATCAGTATGAAGCCTCACCGCTTCTCGATGATCAGTTGATGCCCTGCGTTCAAGATAATGAACACAGATAGCATCATTCGCATTGATGATTGTTTGAATCGCATTGAACCCAGCTGGATTGTAAAAACCTCGTTCAAATCCCGTCTTAGCAAGTTCAAGAAACTCCTCAGCTTGTTTTAAATATGATCGACTCTCTGATTTTCCTACTTCTTTAACCATGGGGCTTCACCATACAACAATTGTCCTTCATTCATAATGGTAATGATAAAATTATCAAATCTTTTTATTCTCTCTTGAATCTCCTTTTTCGTGATAAAGAGAGGTACAATGTGAACATCATAGCTATCCAAGAATCTATCAACAAACTGTTCTACCTCCGGTTTTACATTCTCGCGCCGATAGATAATAAGGATGTCGATATCGCTTTTCTCATTAAATTCTTCTCGAGCAACTGAACCAAAGAGAATAACTGCAATAATATCTTTTTTAGGAAGCGAATCTACAAATTGTTCCGCGATAATTTGTAAACTCTTTTTTTCGAAATTTATAAGTTCTTTTATCTGAGGAAAAAGAACGTGATTCTTATTAATGATGTAGAGAATAGAACGACCTACCTTTCGCTGAGTGATTACTCTCACCTCTAACAGTTCTTTTAAAGAAGGATAGACAGTGCCACATGATATACCAGTAGATTTTGATATATCATCTAGACAGTAGCTATGATCATCATTATCTAAAAGGAATCGGAGTATCTTTATTTTTGATTTTTTCCCGATGATTTTTTCTAACACAAGAAAAGATAATATTAAATCCATTTATTAATTTATCTATTTTTAGATACATGTATCTATTTTTAGATATGATGTTTTTAGGGCACATGATTTCTTTTCGCTGAACGTGGCAACGGTCTGGGGAAAGAATCATTCACAAAAGAAATCAGGATGATACCGGTGGCTTTAAAGTGAATATATAAAATCAATCATTGTAAAAATTATTTGGTAATTTCTACGTTGTATCCTAGGTGGTTACACCTAACAAACCAGATAGAAGAGAAAACCATATATCCTTCGACATCAATACTCTGTATAGATGGATATTGAAAGACGCGACCGATACAAAGATAAACTTGAACTCATTGAAAAAAGACTACAAGAAATCGAAGAATGGACCGACATATCATCCGAAGATTTCATCAGTGACGAACGAACTAAACTCGCAACCTACAAAGCATTTCAAGAGGTTTCAGAATCCTGTATGGATATCGTTGCGATGGCTTGTAAAGATCTGAAAATCTTGCCGAAAGATGATTATACAAACATCGAAAAACTTGGTTCAAAACTGAAAATCAACAAACGAGTTCTCCAGGAAGCAAATGGTCTGAGAAACAGGCTCATTCATAGGTATAATACAACCGATGACCGTATCGCATTTCAAAGTATTCAAGAACTCACACCACAAATCATACTATTTGCGGAAGGTATCACCCGATGGATAAAACGATCATTAAAAAAATAAAAAACGATTTCAAACCATTCCATAACAGAGTATTAGGTATAGTACTCTATGGTTCACAGCAGAAAGGTACCCAGAACAGCAGAAGCGACATCGACATCTGCATGATTGCACCTGATGAAAAACCACAGGTACTTTTCAAACAAACCCTCCCGCTCAACTACGACATAAAAATATTTGAAACCATGCCACTTTTCCTGAAAATCCAAGTTATCCAAAATCATAAAATACTCTACGCCAAAGATCAGTATGAACTCTTTGAATATTTCTACGAATTTAGAAAACTATGGGATGATCAGAAATACAGGCAACATGTCACTCGGAAAGAAGCCCTGCATCTATTCAGTTGAAACAAGATGAACAACTGTGTTTTAAAAGAAAATTTAATCCCAATAAATCCTGATGATTGAAATTTTGATACAGCTATAGATAAAAACGTCATCTGTACAAGGAGACCGGTCAATGGAGGCTTTATCTGTTAATGTATCTTCAATTATTTACAAAGTATCGTTACTGATAAATTAAAGGAAATACTTTAAAAGGAAAATTATTCTTGCATTCAAAAACCCGACAAAAGTATTTATAACTCTTGCATATTTGATCATCTGTATTTAAGTGTGAGATGTGGGTGATTTGGTAGGAGAGATAAGTGGATTACAGCACAGTGGTTTTAAATAGTGGTAATTATATAAATAAAATATAAAAAATAGCGTATATGAGGTGAAGATAGATATGACGTCCGTTTCTAATTCTAATGAGGCATTGAAATATGCTTCCTATTTGGTGATTGCAAAATATCGAGAAAAAAAAGGGAGATCACCGTCAGGTCTCTATTTCAACAAACTCATGTCGTTAACACATCGTATACTATTGGAGAAAGGAATAAACATACGCCTTCCTCATTACTGGTATCGCTATGGGGATCAAGTTCATATCCATAGTATGCCCCATAACCTGGTTTGGAATCATGAAAGTCCTGTAAAAACAACTGTAGACTGGCGATATGAAAAACCTATTTTAATAAGAGATAGCACGTTTGATCTAATCGATCAGACAGTTGAACAGTTAACAAATCAATATGCCGGAAAGGAGAAACAACTAATTGAGAAAGTATACAATTATGCACCTTTTACATTTCAACGGGAAATTCTCGATCTTCGAGAAATCATCTACGGATGGAAAAATGCGTTTAATTGGGATAGCAAAACATATAAAAGAATTTCCAAACAGATAATCCTTAAAGCATTTGAAACATTCCCTGAAAAAGATTTTCCGGAGTTAAAATCCCAATATGTTATCTTAAAGAATTTAATTACAGTTCATCTGGAGAAAGAAAACTGGGATTTCAAGCTCTTTGAAAGTGCATGTATCACATTTTGGTTCTCCTTTTGCTATTATCTCCGACTTAAAAAAGGTGCATCTGAAAATATTCCAAAAGAAACTGTATCACATTGGGAAAGTATACTCGCATTTGAACATTTACGATATCGACGGATTATGGCTGATCTTATTATGCAAGCTAGTGAAAAGAATTCGAAGATCACGGAGAATAAAGTTCTTGTGAGGGAATATAACTGGCGATTGAAGGATTTGGATGAAGCAAAACATCTCATCGATGAATTTGTTCTTACGTGATAGGCAACGAACAGTATGGTTATGTTGGGTTGAATTATGAACGATCCGTTAATCTTAGATACGTGTGTTTTTAGTGATAAGGATTTTCTCTATAAGCTTCGAACATATCATGGACGAAAAATTTTGCCCGCAGTTGCGTACTCTGAGCTTTGCGTTCATTATGTAAATAATAAGAAAAAGAGCCCTCAGGACCTTGATCGGTTATTGAATCAAATAGACATTGAGGTCGATCAGTTGAATAAATTACGAGCCCAATATGCTGCTCTTTATTCTAAGGATGGTAAAGATTTTAAATTACATAATCGGGATTATCTTATTGGAGCACATGCCTATCCTCCACCTCGCAAGATGATTACGATGAATAAAAAGGATTTTTGGTTTCTAAATAATGTGTACACTCCAGAGGAAATTAGTAAAAAATTTTAATTCTACATTCTCTAAAACAGTGTAATAAATGATAAATATAGTGTAAAAAGATCATTAACAAGACTACCGCTTATTTATGATAAAGCAGCCCGTTTGCTGTGTGAATTAACACAGATTCATGCCTTTGAGAGTGGAAATAAACGAACCGCTTTTCTTACGACAAAAAAATTTATTCTTGAAAATAAAGGAAAATTTACTATACCTGACACGGCTAGTAATGTTAAGGTCATGATTGGTGTACGGGAAAAGTATTATACTTATGATGAATTAAAAGAGTGGATTAAATATGGTAAAATCAAAAGATTTGAAAGATAACATCTCAGAAGAAACAAAGAAAAAAATCGCTGATGATGAGTTCCGAGAAATTGTGAAAATAGCCAAAGGTCATAAAAAAACATTGAGTGCATTGGCTAAGCATTGAACGTACTATGTGCACATATTTTTTTTAACTTATTACATTAAGGAAGAAATCCGCAACGTAAGGGTTTTGGTTGATATTGATTGCTTCGTCAGATGGTGATGGATCTGTAGGAGTATGGAGAGGTTGACTTACAACAAATGAAAATTCAGATGACGCGTTTGGTGTTAAGGAATATCTCATATGTCTACGATTTTCAGATTTCAGATGCTGATCTCAAAAATAGTTAGATCAATAAACGTCGATACTACTTGTTTTTTTTTGTATAAAATACAATCTTTTGTTTTGGTCTATTTCAAGAGGTAATGTGGGTTTTAAGCATTTGAGCTTAGACATAAAACGATTTCGTCTCTAGAAAAATTAAATTTTGAGGGTGTCTGGAAAAATTCGCTGGAGTATCAGATGACAGATCTTTCTGATGTCTATGTGGTTTTTATTGATGTATTTGAGTTTTCAAAAGAATGAAAAAAATCATTACTCGATAATTCTGAGCAAATCCGAGGTTGAAACTACCTTTACTTTGTCTTGTCTTTTCAATGCTTTATCATTGGACCAAAGTGGTATTTCTAAGTGCAATGCCAACCCTATAAAGGGGGCATCCTCTTTTGAGGTATCTGATAAAAAAGATTTTGCATCATCAAATTCTTTCCGAAAAGTTGATTGGGGCATAGTTTTAATAAGAGAATGCATTATTTTTCGTATGCGATTAAATTCCTTTTTTGTGATGTCCGATTTATCGCATATTTCATCCATATATTTGATCAATTCAGTAAATGTTTCTTGTGGCGCATATAATGTTAATGATGTGCCAACGATGATTTTCCTTGTAGATGAATCTGATTTGAAAAACGAAAACAGTGCATTGGTATCTACGACGAGTTCCATGTCTCTTGGTTCCTTAATATTTTTTTACGATTTCTTTTTTTAGACGTTTTCCTAAATCTATGCAATCTTCATCTGTTAGTTTGCTGTCTACAAGCACTTCGTCTAGTTCTTTTAGTAATTCAAGTCGTTTGATTTTTTGAGAAAGCAGGATACCTGTTAAACGAGACCAATTAATTTCTGGGAATTTATTCATTTTCGCTTTTAATTCTTTCGGGACGGAGATTGTTATGTTGGCCATTGCAAATTCCTCACAATATTTATTAAATATTGTATATGCTGTGTAAATATATATTGATTTCGGTCGTTTTAATATAACAACACAATTTCTGCTGTAATCGGCGTCATTCTGATGGTTGCCATCGATATCACCATGGTAGCGGCCTGGGAGATGAATCATTCACAAAAGAAACCAGTATGATACCTGTGGTTTGAGATTGAATATATACGGATCCCATTTTTTGAGATATTTACATCAAACATAAAAATTAACGAACTCGGAATTTTTTGTCAACACAATCTTTAAATACGATGTTTTCCTTTTTTAGTTCATATGAAAATTGAGATTGATAAAAATATTATTATTGACCCTGAAATTTGTCATGGAAAACCCACATTCAAAGGAACAAGAATCATGGTCTGGCAAGTCCTTGAAATGATGGAATCAGGCGCAAGTGTAAAAGAAATCACCGAAGCATTTCCATCACTGACACCTAAAGCGATTAAAGCAGCTCTTCACTACGCGGTAACAATTACAAGAGGAACGAATAATGTCGTCATCAATGTTGGCGCGTAAATTCATCCTTGACGAAAATGTTCATAGGAAACTCGAACGTTTTCTTTTATCAAAAAATTATGATGTATGTATCATTCCAAAAGGAGCGAAAAACGGTGTTCTTGCAGCTAAATCAAAAACAGAGAAACGAATTTTCGTAACTAATGATTCTGATTTTACAACCTATTCAAAAGAATCTATTTTCTGTGTCAATTGGCTTCGTATCCCTCAGTTTAAACCTGAATCACTTAGCCTCTTTTTCGAAGATGTTAAAAAACACTGTAAACAAGGATCTTGCAGGAACTCTAATAATTCTTAAAGAAGAATCCTTTGAAATATCATCATTGTCCAGTAAACAATAAATTATCTTTCTATTTAATGAACGTGCCAGCAGCTTGGGGAGACGAATCATTCATAGAAGAAAACGGAAGATACCGGTGGTTTGAGAGGGAAAATACAATTTTTAGTTCAGCTTTATTCAATAAGAAATGTGAATTTATGCATCTGAGTTTAGATATAATAGATGTTATCTCTGGAAAAATAAAATATGATGGGGGTACGGAAGAAACGATTGGAACAATCTATACGATCATTGAATAATTGAATAGGTTCTTACTCCATATTTTAGCAATTAAAACTTGCATTTTAACCCAAAAAGATATAAGGTAAGAAATCCTTACTTAATAGTAGTGATAGAATATGCCGGTAGTCGTTAAAGTAACTAGTAAAGGACAATTCACCCTCCCCATGCAATACCGGAAACATCTCGGTATCAATAAAGATTCATATATCCTCATAGACGAAGTAGGAAATTTTCTTGTCCTGGAAAAACTCCAAAAACTTGATCAAATCACTAAAATCCTCTCCGCAAAAGCAAAAGAAAAAAAGATCACAAAAGAAGAACTCCTTAAAACACTGAAGAAAATACAGGCGGAGAAATGGAACGAATGAGGATCTTCCTCGATGCAAACATTCTCGTTTCCGGCATTATCTTCAAAGGAAAAGAACACGAATTACTCACCAAAAACAAAAACCTACTTTTTCTAACATCTGAAGATGCTCTCGATGAAACAAAAGCAGTAATTACATAAAAATTCCCTGAATCTAGAGAACTAGTTGAAATATTTCTAAATATTTTGGATCTCACAGTTATAAAACGAAAAGAATATTTGAATAAACTCCACGAACATGCAATTGTCCGAGATAGAAATGACAGACATATCCTCGCCGCAGCCACGATAGGAAAAGTAGACTATATTGTAACAGGAGATAACGACTTACTTATTCTTAAAAAATATCACAACATCTCTATTATACAAGCAAAAAAGATGCTATCTCTTTTAAAATAAAACCCCCGCCTCAGAAAAAATCTTTATAATGATTCAATCATTTTTACAGAGTAAGGCAACGGTCTTGGAGATGAATCATTTACGGAAGAAACCAAGATGATACCGGTGGTTTGAGAGTAAATGTAATCAAGTGAAATAGAAACAACACATATGATACATTCCATAAAAAAAAGTTTGTCATTGTAAACAGCAAACTTTATAATAAAGTCTGTCATTACATAATGTATGAATGTTGAAGAAATAAAGCGCATCGTGACCACTCAAAAAGAAGAAATCACTGAAACATTCCAACGAGAAAAAATCATCAACAGGCAGATACCCAATACACAACTCATACAAGCATTACAACACCCCAATATCCTTGCAATACTCGGTGTGAGACGATCAGGAAAATCGATCTGTTCGATACTCGTTCTGCAAGAAAAAAAATATGGATATATCAACTTCGATGATGAACGTATCATCAACATCAAACCTGAAGAACTTGAATATGTCCTCCAAGCATTCTATGAGCTGTATGGATCAGACGTAGAATATGTTATTCTCGATGAAATTCAAAACGTGGAAAACTGGGAATTATTTGCCAATAGATTACGAAGAACAAAAAAAGTTATAGTGACAGGTAGTAACTCCAAACTTTTATCTGGCGAATTAGCAACACATTTAACCGGTAGATATATGGATTTCACGCTCTACCCGTTTTCTTTTCAAGAATTTCTAGAACTACAAAATATAAAACCAACAAAAGAAGATTTTTATTCAACGAAAAAAATCTCAGACATCAAGGAAAAACTCAGAACATATTTTTCACTTGGTGGATTTCCGGAAGCATATAAATTTGGAAAAACTATGCCTATGAGAACATATCAGGATATCATCCAAAAAGACATTCTTTTACGATATAAAATAAAAAATAAAGCAACGTTTACAGAACTAGCAAAATACCTTGTATCAAACTTCTCGCATGAAATAACGTATAATAAATTAAAAAACATAACATCTATTAAAAACGTTCATACCATAAAAAACTACGTCAATTACCTCTCTAACGCCTACCTCATCATCATTCTCGAACGATTTTCATTTAAATTAAAAAACCAGATGATAGCACCAAAAAAGATATATTGTATTGATACAGGGATTATCAATTCTGTTGCTTTTAGTTTCTCTGAGGATTTTGGAAGAATGATGGAAAATTTAGTTGCCGTCGAGTTGCTAAGAAGGAAATCATACGGGACTCCAAATACAGAACTGTATTACTGGAAAAATCACCAACAACAGGAAGTAGACTTTGTCATCAAAAAAGGTAAAAACATTGAACAATTAATCCAGGTAACCTCAGCGTCGGAAAGTAGTCAGATTGAGAAACGAGAATACACGGGATTAATGAAAGCATCTGAGGAACTCCGATGTAAAAATCTGTTGATGATTACTTGGGATTACGAAATAAAAGAAACCATTGTCGGAAAAGAGATCTCATTTATTCCCCTCTGGAAATGGCTCCTCTCTTAATAGAAGTTCAATTCTTTTTTCAAGATCAGAAAAGGATGTTTGTAGAGCATTCACTATCGGGAAATGATTACATCGTTGAAGATGTGTTGAAATAGTTTTTTTGTTGAACGTGGCAGGGGATCTGGAAGAAGAATCATTCATGGAAGAAACCAAGATGACGATAGTGGTTTCAGAATAAAAAAATTAAAGTAAATGATTAAACGTTTTCAGTTCGTTCTTAATCTTTATTTTTTGTATAAATACTATCATGATGATCAAAGTCATAGAAGAGGACGACATCTCGTTTCTTATCATATTTGAACACAAGGACAAAATGAGTATTGATATGAACACTCTTTAGATGTTGTAAGGGTTTATGGAGATTTTTATAATGCTCAACGTCGACACTAATAAGAATTTCTTCCATCTTCTTCATGAGGATAGTATACCGATGACGATCTTTTTTAAATAATTTTACGAGTATTTTATGTAGATGTTCGTCGATAAAGTATTCACGCATGTTCTATCTCATCTTTTAATGATTTTAGTGAAGAATATCGTTTGAGTTTACCACGTTTTTCAATATTAATGATTTTTTCGACATATTCAGGTCGAAACTCAGTTTCCAAGAACGCTGCTTCATATTGGGTGATCACATGTTCGATAGCTTGGGATTTATCTTTGAATCCGTATTTTGCTTTAACAATATTTAAAATTCGATTTGCATGATCTTTAATGTGTATAACCGCTTGCACCATATTACATCAAATATACATTAGTATATTCTAAGTATATAAATGTTATTTGTATCAAGGATGAAAACATCATCTCCGAATGTATCAACGGCCTGAGAGACGAAACGTTTACAGGGAAAATTGCACAAACAATCCCGGATATCAAATAAAGAGAAGAGACGAAGAAATCTTTCTAGGTGATTATCGTGCACTGAGTTTCTTCGCTTTTTTAACACTCTCTTTTACAACTTGTTTCAAGTCCTTATTTTTTGTTTTATTATAATTTTCTTCTCTCACCTTATGAATCCATTCCAACGATTGATATTTCCATTTACCCATAGTCAACAACCTCCAGCGAGGTTACAATATCTATCTGTCGATACCCAAGCATCATATTGACTGCATTAATCATCCGTTTCTTTTCCACCTGAGCCATATGTTTACAATTCCAGGTGATAATAACGTCAACATTATTGATGACTGCCACAGCAATATGTCGTGCATCATCTCGGTATTTTTTTGGGATAATTTTCTTTTTTACATACTCTTCTACAAGAGTAACACAAGCCTCTGTTTCAAATAAAATTTCGAGAGAGAAATTATCCACCATATGTATGAGATCGTTGCGGATATTCAGGGGTGCTTCTTTTATTTCTTCGATGACTACATTGGAAATAAAAGGTGTATACACATGTTTTTTTTTAATATGTTCAGTAGCTGTTTTGTTACAGCCACCCGCAATGGATCTTCGGTATCGTATACTGCACCTAATACCGAAGTATCTACATAGACTTTTAATTTTGGCATCGTATTTTTTCCTTTAAGAGAAATATATGAAGTAATCCTTAAATAATCTTTCTTTCAAAATTTCAACAGTCTATACTTCATCAATTAAAATCCTTATTGCTAAACGTGGTTGTGATCTAGGTGAAGATGGGGTTTTGGGGAGGTATATGAAGGTCTTTTTACCCATTTTTGAGAATGACAATTGAATGTTGCGAACCTAAATAGTCTAACCGGGGAAAAGTGGACCAAGAAAAAACCCAAAAAAACGGTTCTGTAGGAAAAACAACAAAATATAGGTAAATACATTAGCGAAATCAGTGATTCTAGGTGGTTTTTATGACGGATAACAGTTAAGGTTAAATACTGAGGGGTTATCCAAAGTCCTCAAGTTCCGCTGATGTCTCTTGAAGGAATGGTGTGGGAGGATGAAATTTATTCACAAGGAAAGATTAATAAAGGTAATTTATATTAAAGTAAATAAATAATTAAATATTTAGGTGAAATACAATGAATAAAAAATTAATAGCGATTGTGATATTAATCACGCTTGTATGGTCTGCTGTGCCTGTTTTTGCTACAAGTTCAGCACCAGTAGTAAACTTGCCTACAGAATATGTTACCATGTCTGCTATATACGGACCCAATAGCTGGTTTGAGATGACGCTTTCTGGTGTCCCTGAAGGCTATGATATCGGCAATGGGCAATATTTTGGATGGTGTGTACAGAAAAGTTTGACTATGACTAAGTATGTTGAGCATGCCGTGGTTTTGTATTCAAGTTATGATCTTTTGATGCCGGTAAGTTATCGTAATGGTGCTTGGGATAAGATTAATTATGTTTTGAATCATAAACAAGGTAGCCGTGCAAGCATAGAGAACGTAATTTGGCATTATGTTGGTGAAGCCACTGATCTTTCTTCTGATGTTGATGCACAGGCGATGATCGCTGATGCGGATGCAAATGGAACCGGTTTTGTTCCACAACCTGGTGAAGTGATTGCTATTATAGTTGAAGGTGTTGAGACGATTCAGCGTACGTTCTTAGAGCTTGTCGTCCCAGAACCACAGACAAATGCCCCTGCGCCTCCAAGTAGAAAGCATGGTAATCATGCACCGACCGCTGATGGCACCGCTCGGGAGCCTTATTCTGGGTTTGCTGGGGAAGATCTTGTGTTTGATGGCTCACGTAGTTACGACCGGGATGGCTATATTGTATCTTGGAGTTGGGATTTTGGTGATGGAAATACTGGTTCTGGTGCGGTTGTTTCTCATGTTTATTCCGCTGAAGGTAAGTTTATTGTGCGGTTGACAGTAACAGATGAGAAAGGATCAAGTAATCTTTATTCAACAAAAGCTGTGATTACTCTAGCGAATTATCCGCCGAGCGATCCTTTGGTGTATGGTCCAACGACTGGGACGAAAAATACGGTGTATGAGTACACTGCTGTTTCTTCAGATCCAGATTATGATACCATTCAATATGTGTTTACCTGGGGTGATGGAAATACCACTTCGACAGAATTTATTCCCAGTGGAACTGTTGTTGTAAAACCGCATTTTTGGGCTGTAGCAGGTGTGTATACTCTTTCTGTGAAGGCGTTGGATGGCGAGACTGAATCTGGTTCTACAGTCATCACTGTGTTAATCGATGCAGTATTGGTTGGTGATCTTGGTTATCTTATGGATAACGATGGTGATGGTATATACGATGTTTTTTACAGTAAAAGTACTGGTGCTACTACAGCTGTAGAGCAATCCGGTGGCGAGTATCTGTTGGATGTTGACGGTGATGGATCATGGGATCATGTGTTTAATGCGGCAGCTGGTAATGTTCAAGGATACCGTGGAGATCTGTTGGGTCTTTCACCTGCTGCTTTTATCCTAATCATAGGTGTTGTTCTACTTCTTCTTATAGTGACTGTGTTTGTTGCGAAGAAGAAATGGATACGAAAACGTGCAAACGGAGGAAATTAAAACCTATTTTTGGTTTTATCTTCCTGTAATATTTTTAAAAAAATATGGATGAAAAGGTGAAGATGAAATGGTAGAAATTGTCCGGGTTTCAAAACAAGGCATTCTTTTAGAAATCAGAGAAGTCTCAGATAGATATCGTGATGAGCCGTATCCGTGGAAAGAGCCACGAAATTATGGGCGTTCGTAAAAGGTGTGATCTGCAAGGGTTACTATTATGTTGGTGCGAAGACAGGATATTTTTTATAGACTGAGATAATCCTAGTTACTGTTATGTTTTTTATTGCATTAACGAAGGATGAAATTGCGCAGAATTTTCAATCTGTAAAGATGGAGAAATTTAAAATTAATTCATTTAACGTAACTATTGTCACAGACGAGTTTTTATCTGCCTTTATTTCTGAATCAAATGGTTTTTCTATTGTAGAATCCCCACTCATCTCATCTTCAGGATATCGAAACATTATTTTTTCACAGGTGACGTATCAAAGTGATGAAAGGCGTTTAAAAGTGTTTAAATCTGTAGGTTCTGGCCGACCTGTTTACTATTATATTAATACAAAAGGTGAATTTTTTTGTTCGACACATATATCAATGTTAAGAACAGCAGGAGTTCCAATTGAAGAAAATATTGATGTTTTACCTGAATTTTTTGTGTATCGGTATGTTATGCCACCCAATACCCTATATAAGAAAATCGAACAACTTCTTGGTGGAGGGCAATTACAGATCAAGATAGAAAACGACAAATGCATGGTACAATCGACAGATTATTATATTCCGACTCAGCTGAATACAAATATTAACTCAATTAAAAACGGTTCGGAAATATTGAATAATTTTCTTTCCGAGTCCATTAAAAAGTTGGATTGTTGTAAAGATGAACTTGCGATTTTGCTTAGTGGCGGTATTGAATCATCCATTATTTCTAAAATTTGTAAAAACAATTTTTCAATTAATAGATCATATTCGACTGGTTACCCCTTTGAGTCTCCTTTGTTAAACGTTGAAAAAAGATATGCTTTATCTGCAGCAGCGGCGCTTGGGATGCAGCATAGTTATTACGAACCAACGACCCATGAGTATCTTCTTGGTTTTATTGAGGCAATATCCTTTGCAGAAGAACCTCT
>JAPKYE010000026.1 GCA_026394495.1 Methanobacteriota archaeon
GAGTCGCAATGATTACAAAGAGAACCTAGATTTGTTTTCCGGTGTCTCTTTTATTCATAAAGCCGATGTTATTCAGACAAGGCGTGCGATGTTTCCCGACATTAAAACCAATGAGACACTATAGGACGGGGTGAGAAAACAATTTCACATAAAAAAAGATATCCTCCGGCACATCTCATCATGACGCGACAGCCTCAGAGTAAAATATTGGCTGATAAACTCCTCAACCATGGGGGTAAATCAGTGACAATCGTCCTCTGCCCGTTCACACAGCGGATACTCACAGACGGAAAACTCCTCAGTAACCAGATAAGACAGGAACCACAGACTTTGGGAGCATGTCATTGTAACACCTACGAGTTAGCCGAGAAAAATGGTTATTCGAGGTATACTGGTTATGCCCTGTGCTGTCAAGCACCTTTTCTTGATGAATGGCAGCGTCATTCCTGGTGCATGGATAAGGATGGCGTCATTGTTGAATCAACGCTGCGTTTCAGTCTGTATTACGGTATCCCTTTATCTGTGTCAGAGTACGATGATATGCTTGTTAAAATGGGAATCTCTGGACTTATATTCAAAAAAGCAGCTGTGACCCCCTGATAAAGTGGTCTTACAGGGGTGTTTGTATCCTGTAAACCCTGGGTTATCATGGTATATATATGGTTTCAAAGTGGGTGAATAAAGAAATTGAGCATCGAGCAAGGAAATCTATTAAACGATTCAAACGATTTATCTCTCGCCGATAATACGGCGGGAGGCAAAAAAAACACATGCGATATTTATCAACAAACAAGCCAGAGCATAGAACACCCATTGTTACCCCCATCTGGGGATCTTATGGAGGCACTACGACAAAAACTTGAATGCTCTAAAAGAACAGATGTCCCATTGTTTTTAGATCACAATAACTGGACGTTTCTTGACCTAGCGTTACATGCGAAGTTCCGACAATATCTTGATGAAAGCACCATCGAAAAACACCTTAGGTATCTTGGTTTCATGGAAAGACACCCATGCCCGGTAGATTTGCGTCATCCGACACCTGAAAACTTCTTACGACATGTTGACTATCGACTTGTGATCGACGACCCACCTGCAACACCAAACGCTCTGAAACATGAGAAACAAGCCTTACTCATGTTGTTACGAGCCACAAAACAATTCACTGACGACTGGAAGGAATATATCAAGATCCCACCGGCCCATACGGACGATGGGAACGATTTCATCCCGTTACCCAAAGTTGTCAACCAGTTGTTTCATGCGCAATACAGCGAAGACACCTATGAGAATATCCTTCTGCAAACAATAGTATTTGTCGGCTTCAATTTCGGGATGAGGCCACCAAGTGAGATGTGCAATTTGAACCTTGAGGACGTTGTGATCTATGAGGATGGCTCAGGATACATACGGATTCACGAAGACAAGAAACATGGGAGGACACGAATTTACTACCCATGGGATAAGGTCGTCCTTTCAAGCAAGGTTTACCGTACTCCTAAGAACTATTTGGACACGTGGAGACGAAAAGCCGTTAGCCTAGACTCAGGAAATGCGTTGTTTCTTCAACCCAACGGACGACGTATAACAGAAGGGTATCTTGAATCAAATATTTCACCGGTGTTTAAAGCGATAACCAAGGAGAGAAACGCGAAGTTGTACACGATGCGGAAGACATTCGCCACGTACCTCTACGATCAGGAACGGGATATTCATCTTGTAGCGAAACGACTGGGTCATAAGAATCTTGACAACGTGATGAAATATGTTCATCTGTCAGAGGATTTGAGAAGACAATCGAAGGGTGATAAACGCAGGAATCTTTTTCATCAAGCCCTCAGACAACCACAGTTCCTTTGTTGGTTGGGGGAAAGCATGGTGAAAGAGACACTTGCATAAAAAGGGGAGTAGTCTCTAAAATTCCCTTCGAGAAAACGTAGTGGGTCTGTCCGAATTTGAATCGGAGTCTCTAGCTCCCAAAGCTAGAAGGATAACCAAGCTACCCCACAGACCCAAAACTTGTTGGTGCCAAGTAACAAAACATGCTATTTAAAACTTTTATTGTTTTTTTTTGTGTATCGCTCATTGAAACAGGTATTTTATAAAAAAGGTATACAATGGATTGAAGATGTAATTGCAGGGTCCATATGCTTTTTCTTGAGAAAATAACGAAAAATCATAGTGAAACAACCATTTTTATAGAAATATTTATATATTATAAGTTACACATAATATATCATGCATGAAGCTATCATGCAGGTGATACAATGCTGGAAATAAAAAAAGGGGTCGACCAACTCTACAAAGACGCGGTGTTCTGCCACTTTATCAACAAAGGGTACTCTACAGAACAAGCGAAACGAGAAGCCAATCGACTCTTCCCAGCATAAGTATCTACTTCTTCTTTTTTTATAATGAATTTCTTGATTTTTTTCAGATTTGACAGTTTTACAACAAGAGTTTAAATACAACAAGTGCTAAAATATAACACGAACTGGATGATGTGATGACACGAACACTTCGAGTCAAGAAAAAACAAAAAAACAAACTACAGATAAAAAGAAGTCGTTCATCTAAGAAAAAAACCTACTATTCTTTCGGGTTTTTAGTCGGTGACTATAGTTAACTACAAAATTATCAAAAAAAACATTTTTCTTTTTTATATCCCTTTTTTGATGAACTCAAGCAGTTGCTCTCGTGTAAACGGCTTCTGCAAAAACGCTTCAGTGTCCGCGGTTTGCTCTGTTGAATGCGGTTTCATCGAGAAAAAACCGGTTGTCTCAGTCCCGGGAATTGGTGTATTCACCAATATCAAATCAACATTCTCCTCATTTTTTTCTTCAAGGAACTCAAGGCCTTCTCGGCTGTTCTTCACCACAACAAAATCATATTCGTCATCGGTGAGAAACGTCTTTAGTGTTTGAAGAATTTCAGGTTCACCATCAACAATCATAATCGTCTTAATACTGCACACCAACAAAAGAAAAAACAGTAGACATCACTTAAAACTTTCGTAATATAGTTTTATGTTGTCTTTATCGTCCCAAGAACCGGTTCAAAAATGAATCCTTTATCCATAAGCGACGTGAGTGCCTCTTCTACCGCTGCCTCATCTAGACCAGCCTTTCCGCAGCGTTTCACAATGTCATCCCATGCAGCACCGTTCTCACCCTCGATTTCTTTAATACTTGCTAGCACTGCTTGTTCTACGTCATCAGGGTCAGATGGCGGTTTCACCGCAGGTTCTTGTTCTTTGTGTTTCTCATCTTTCTTGCCCTTTTTTCCTTTTTTTACTACCTTTGGCGTCTCTTCAGGTTCTAGTGGTGTAATATTGGATTCATCAACCGGCGTATTTGGCGTCAATAGTTTCTTATTGCGTTCAACAGGTTTCTCTTTCTCAGATGTCTCTGACGAAAAATATTGTAACGCCTCTTGTAATACGGTCACATATTTATGAACATCAATATCTTTGTATTGTTTAATAGCAGAGATTATTCCTTCAGATAGATCCTTGCTATATCCTAGTTTTCTGAGATCATATGCATTCGCAGGATTCATTTTACGTGCCTCAATAAGTGCAGCGATCCGTTCCCTTGTCTGCCGACATGTCTCGACAATCCACTGATCCCGCATGTCTGCTTTTACCTCGTGGACTAGTTCCGGGCGAACTGAAACAAATATTGTTCCTGGTTCGGGTTCATATGTTCGTGCTTTTCCGACAACCGCAACAAACGCAGGCACCTCGATCTGAGACAGCGAATTGGTTGCTTCTTGTTGATATTGCCCAGAGTACAACGTGAACACACCTGTTGGGTCTGAGACATGTGCACGAACCATATCTCCACCTTCAGAGATATGTTCTACATCAGTGAGAACCCCGATGATGAACAACCGATTCACTTTTGCACCCAGCGGTGTGATAATATACGATGGGCTCTTCTCTTCTGCTGATCCTTTGATCTCAACGGTTGCATCGTTGTATTCACTTGCAAACATTCGCCAGGCAGGCTCTCGTCGTTTCATATAAAACCCCCTAGTTCTTCACGCAGTTTCTCTGCTTCCTTGGAGACATCCAGGTCCGCGCGAGTTGCTTTTTTTACGATGATCGTTGTCCCAAATTCATCCCCAAGCGCATTTCCTTGTAGGGTGACACGATGGGCAAACAGATGATCATAAAGCTCCATCATCACCAATGCAGTATCTTTAGCTGCAAGCTTTGTCCAGTCGTCAAGTGTTTTACCTAAAAGTTCCTTAATAGCCTCTTGTCCAAGAAGACCGTTCACAGTCCCTGTACCATCGTCAAGTACGATTTTTACTCGAAAATCAGGGACTCCTGTTACCTTCCCATGAGTTGAACAAGCAGCATCCAAAAGCACGCGTTTACATTCAGGGCAGCGGCTCACAAGGCCAGATCCTTCACGGATCTCAATGATGGTACCTTCTATTTGAACATCTAAAGCACCGCCTTTTTCCACTAGTTCATGTAACAGGATTTTCTGTGTCGTAATATCTTTTGAAATGACATCTGATTCTAGTTTCTCAACAGTTGCTTTTTCATCGAATGTGAGTTGCGGGACACCTTTCCAGGTTTTCACGTATCCGCCTTTTATGCGAATAACATATCCTTCTTTTAATTTGAAATCATGCCATGCTGTGTATTGTGCTTTTCCTGTTTCATCAGCTATTATACCTGAGAACACCTGTTTTTTCTTGCCTTCAACTGTTACTTCGCGTTCAGTGACATCAAGGATTTTTACGGTAACATCAATTGAACCAAGACCAGTACGTAGCTCCTTTAACGTATATGTCTTCGGCTCATAGTTGCTTTCTGAGAGTTTCTGTGAATCGGTTTTCTGAATGGTTGTCCGATCACCAAAGTTCACTTGAACGGTACTTTGCCATTCACGGGTATATGCATTTGATATCTCGAGGACATCGCCTTTTCCAAAAGCAAAATCAGCCCATGCTGTAAATGGAATCGTACCAGATTCATCACCGAGAATTCCATAGAAAATCTTTCGTTTCTCTCCACGTACCGTGATTTCTTTTTCAGTGATGGTTATCACGCGACCCAGCATATGAACACTAGAAATATTTGGTTTAAGGTCGACTATTAAAATTCGTTCATGGGAAATCGGTGTTTTTGTTTCGCTGCTTCCGCTGTATTTTTTTATTAAACTTTGTTTTGCTTGATCAACGGGAACACCATACTCAAGGAATTTTTGAAATTCTTTTTCTAGTTCTTCTCGCTCAATCTTTTTTGTTGTGTTTTCGCTGAGTATATCAAGGATATCGTCAATATGAGATTGAAGATTATCGGTCCGATCACCAACCATGAATACGTCCTCCCATGGTTACAGATATGATGAGGCGATATATAAAAGCCGCTGTTATCTCTAATGATTTTCACAGAAAAACAGGAGAAAAACAATTTTTATCAGAGTCCGTTGATAGTGCTGTTGTCATCGATATCAATATGTTCGGACATTGGATTTTTTGGTAACCCTGGCATCGTTGTGATCTTCCCAGTCATGGGAACTAAGAATCCTGCACCCGCTGAGAATTTTATCTCCCGGACAGTGATCTTAAAACCTTTTGGTCTTCCTAACAGCTCTGGGTTATCAGAGAGTGAATATGGGGTTTTTGCAATACAAACAGGCAAGTTATCTAGTCCTAGTTCTTGGCAGAGTTTTATGTCTTGTTCAGCGGTGACTGTGTAGACGACCCTGTCAGCTCCGTAGATGGTTTTTGCGATGATTTCTATCTTTTCTTTCACAGATTGGTTGGGATCGTAGAGGAATCGGAAGTTTGAATGGTGATTATGGATGAGATCAACGAGTTTTCCTGCTAGTTCAATTCCTCCTTCGCTGCCTTGGCTCCATACATCGGCTACTGCTGCGGGTATCTGTTTTTTTGAACAAAAATTCTCAATACACACAAGATCGTCTTCAGTATCATCGATGAACTGATTGATGGCTACGATTATCGGAACACCAAATATAGATATGTTCTCGATATGTTTTTCAAGATTTGATAATCCTTTTTGTAATGCTGCATGGTCTGTTCCTTGTCCATGTCGTTTTAATGCTTTTACGCTGACGACAAGCACAGCTGCATCGGGATGAAGATCGCCGACTCTGCAGACGATATCAAAAAACTTTTCCGCGCCAAGATCAGAGCCAAACCCTGCCTCTGTGACGAAGTAATCTGATAGTTTCAGCCCCATCCTTGTGGCAATAAGGCTGTTTGTTCCATGGGCGATGTTTGCAAATGGTCCACCGTGCACAAACGCAGGGACTCCTTCAATGGTTTGTACTAGGTTTGGTTTCAATGCATCGTTAAGGAGCACGGCCATAGCACCAACCGCCTTCAGATTCTCTGCGGTAATCGGTTTATTGTCATAGGTGTATGCAACAATGATTTTACTGAGTCGCATCTTCAGATCATGTAAATCTTTTGCTAGACATAAAATCGCCATGATCTCAGATGCTGGGGTGATTGCAAAATGATCCTCATGGGGAACGCCGTCGTTAGGGCCGCCAAGGCCGACGACCACGTGTCGTAACGCACGATCGCTGATATCCATGACTCGTGGCCAGACGATATATCTGGGATCTACTTGGAATAGATTTCCATGATGGATGTGGTTATCAAGTAGACTTGCTAGAAGATTATGGGCACTAGTGATCGCATGCATATCTCCGGTGAAATGCAGATTGATGTCTTCCATGGGTAGTACTTGTGCGTATCCTCCGCCGGTTGCGCCTCCTTTTTGTCCCATGGTAGGACCAAGTGATGGCTGTCTGATGGCAAGTAGGGTTTTTTTGCCAAGTTTTGTAAGAGCCTGGGCTAGTCCGATGGTTATCGTTGTTTTTCCTTCGCCCTGTGAGGTTGGATTGATGGTTGTGACCAGGATAAGTTTTCCGGTTTTGTTCTGTTCAATGCGTTTGAATACTTCAAGGGAAACCTTGGCTTTGTTGTTGCCCCAGGGGATAATTTCGTGTTCTTTTAACCCTGCTTTTTTCGCAATCGTAGTGATTGGTTGAATTTCAATGGAATGAACTATCTCACTATCGGTTTTCATCAAGATAAAGAAGATACTTGGGTGGTACTTAAAAATTTGCAAATTGATTATTGTTGGTTTCAAATGTTGTTTGATTAAAAATTTAGGTTGTGAAACGTTTTCGTGTTCCCCACAGATCCGATGGAACACTGGAATAGAGTTCTTCGTATCGTGTGGGTGATGTTACTAAAGGTATTTTTTGTCTCTGTTGCTGTAGGGTTTCTTCGTGAGATAACTTAAAAATGAATTTTCGTTCTAAACACCAGTAATGGATCCTCCATGGTTGTCCTGTGGATAGTGTGATTTCTTCTCTTTGTGCACTGACGATTCCTTTTTCGTGTAAGTGATAAAACATCTGTCGTTCTTCTTGCGTCAGCATGTTATCGATGATGCGGTCTTCAAATCCAAAAAAGTCGATCACGGTTTGCGCGTACCGTTCTGCTTCATCCCGTGCCAGATTCAGGCATTTTGAAATTGCAATATTAATATCTCTGATAGTGACGATCGTCATGGTATTCCTCCCAGGCATCTATCCTTCATACTATATTTATACGTAATACTATATATAATTTTCTATGTTTTTCGTAATTTTCCTCTCTTTTCATCATTTTTTTCGTGTATGCTTCGATGACCAACAAACGTTATAACACGTCTTTTCTATACCCTCGCAAGGTAATCATTATGAGAATCGCGATGATCACTAAAAGACCAAAAATTGCAGATATAACAGCAAATCTTAAGATCATGGAAGATGCAATGAATGAAACTATCGCAGACATCTACATTTTTGGAGAAATGTTTCTCTCAGGATACCATTGTAAAGATGAATTTCGAAACCTTGCAGAACCCCTTAATGGACCATCTATCACTGCATTAACAAAGATTGCAAAGGTAAAAAACTGTTTCATTGTTTTTGGGATGCCGCTCCTAGACGAAAACGTGAAAGGATTGGTCTACAACGCTGCTGTTCTTATTCAACCAAGTGGGCAGGTCAACAGTTATAAAAAATGGTTTTTACCCACCTTTGGGCCATTTGAAGAAAAACTGTTCTTTGATGAAGGAAACGACCTTCCTATTTTTCCTACACCGTTAGGTACCATCGGGTTAATCATCTGCTACGATATTTATTTTCCAGAGCTATCTAAAGCACTTGCTCTTCAAGGGGCAGATATTATCATTTGCATCTCAGCATCTCCCTCTACAACACGACCCTATTTTGAGACACTGTTTCCGGCACGCGCGCTGGAAAACACGTGTTTTCTCTTATTTACAAATCTGGTGGGTACTCAAGAAGATATGGTTTTTTGGGGTGGATCACAAATCTATGGTCCTCTTGGCAATCTGCTTGTTAAAGCACCGTATTTTGAAGAAAGCATCATCACTCATGAAATTGATCTGAAACAATTGAAAACTGCGCGAGCAAATCGTCCGGTACTGCGTGATATTCGACCGGAGATTTATCAAGATCTCTATCAATTAGCCAGGTTTCATACAAAAGATAAAAGAAATGAGGGGAAAATTACACAAAAAAAGAGATAACATGGCTTTGTTTAACTCCTTGATTCTAATGCCCTGACGATCTACAGGTATGTACCTTACACAAGATTTGAATAATTCAATATCCTTTCATCTATAGGAGCGGAAAAATCATCGGGAATCGATTTTTTACAAAAAGTATTAATTGATAAAACAGTATACAGGCGAACAGTTCCCGGTATTTTCCATCAAAGGGAGGGGGCATGCAAGTGAAACCATACGATGAGAAAACTATTCATCTGTTGAACCAAAAAGCAGTCACGATACGGAAACATATTATTGAGATGCTTTATCTGGCAGCATCCGGTCATCCTGGTGGTTCTCTTTCTGCAGTTGATGCTTTAGTTGCTCTTTATTTTCACCATATGAACCATGACCCAAAAAACCCAAAAAACCCTGATCGCGACCATTTTATCCTTAGTAAAGGTCATGCGGCACCGGCGTTATACGCAATTCTTGCAGAATGCGGATACTTCAGTGTCAACGAATTAAAACGTTTACGGCAGATAAATTGTATGCTTCAGGGTCATCCGGTCTGTTATCAGACGCCAGGGGTGGAAGCATCCACTGGTTCTCTTGGCCATGGATTATCGTTTGGAGTTGGTGTTGCCCTTGCAGGACGTCTTGATAAAAAACCCTACAATGTGTATGTGATGATCGGCGATGGAGAAAGCGATGAGGGGCAGATCTGGGAGGCAGCTGCATCAGCAGCTCATTATAAACTTGATCATATAACCGCATTACTTGATCGTAATTTTTTGCAGATCGATGGGAACACCGAAGATGTCCTCAGGCTAGAGTCTGTTCGAGATCGGTGGAGTTCATTTGGCTGGCATGTCCTTGAGGTTGATGGACATGATATCAAACAGATTCTTGATGCATTACATGAAGCAAATACTCATTCGAAACAACCATCGTTAATCATCTTGAACACGGTAAAGGGAAAAGGGGTTTCCTTTATGGAAAACAACGTGGATTTCCATGGGGTTCCTCCTAACGAGATGGAGTATAAACTTGCGATGAAAGAGTTCGAGATCATTGAGAAAAACCTGGAGGCGCATCCTGTTGTCTAAAGAGATGTTGGATCCTCGGACTGCATACGGTGACACGTTGGTGAAACTTGGGAAGAAACATCCTGAGCTTGTTGTATTAGACGCGGATTTGTCAAAATCGACTAAGACGATTATGTTTGCTA
>JAPKYE010000033.1 GCA_026394495.1 Methanobacteriota archaeon
CTTGTTTTCCTTCGATTTCAACCTTGCGACCTGGTGCGATTTCAATTTCCTCACCGACTTTAAGAACTCCTTGCATAAGAGATCCACCAACGACGCCACCTTTGAGTTCCTTTGGTGGACAACCGGGTTTATTCACATCAAAACTTCGGGCAACATACATAAGTGGGGGCTTGGTTTTATCTCGTTTTGGTGTAGGAATATGTTCCTCCATTGCCTTAACCAGCACGTCGATGTTGATATCTTTATGTGCACTCACCGGGATGATTGGTGCGTTCTCTGCAACTGTGCCTTTGACAAATGTGACGATTTGCTCGTAGTTTTTCAACGCATCTTTTTCGGGTACAAGATCAATTTTATTCTGTACAATGAGGATATTTTTTACACCGGCGATATCAAGTGCAGCCAAATGTTCTCGTGTTTGTGGTTGTGGGCAGATTTCATTTGCAGCGATTACAAGGATTGCTCCATCCATGATAGCAGCCCCGGAAAGCATCGTCGCCATGAGTGTCTCATGGCCTGGTGCATCAACAAAGGAGACTACTCGTAGTAATTCTGCAGGACCTTGACATGTGGGACAAGTTTTTTTTGTGGAATAACACTGTGGTTCACTGCATTTTGGACATTTATAAAACGCAACATCTGCGTATCCTAGTTTTATTGAAATCCCCCGTTTTAACTCCTCAGAATGTTCATCCGTCCATTTACCAGTTAATCGTTGTGTGAGTGTGGTTTTTCCATGGTCGACATGGCCGATCATCCCGATGTTAACCTCTGGGGGTTTCGCAAAACTCATTTCGTTGCCTCTTCTTTCTTCGCGCCTTCCTCTTTCTTTTCACTTGTAATAAGTTGGTCGATTGGTTTTCCACTTGATTTGGTAACCTTCATATTTATTTGTACTACATCCTGACCAATGGTGTTTCCCCGTACTGATTTCTTTTTGCGTTTTCCGTTTTCGCTAGGTTTGTAACCTATACTGTAACTTAAGAGAAGTCTTCGTCGTCCGGTTCCTGGGATATCTTGTCGTAGAGGGAATCCGTCTTTATCTGTGCCACCAGTTATTTGCAGTTTGTATCCTGGGAGTGAAACGAAGATGCCGTCGACCTCGTCACCGAGTTTTTTGCCGATTAATGAATTTGCATGATGTCCACTTACAGAAATCGGATAGGATTTACCGCCTTTCTCATCATTTACCACTACTTTAAATTCTACCATGATTATATTCTCCGTCCCTTATGGTTTTTTAAACCAAGGGTTTTTCTGGGTAATACCATCATATTTTAATAAGTTATTGTTATCTGTCTGGATTATCTGATGTTCAAAAAGAATATAAGGATTCAGAGTATTCCCGGTCGAATATTTAACTAATAAGGAGTTACGTGATCTTATGTATACACAGGTTACCATACGAGATACGGTGCGCATTCCTCCGAATATGTTCGGTGAGGATCTTCCAAAGGTAATTGAAGAAACCGTACAGAAGGCGTTTGAAGGCACCATTAAGAAAGAATATGGTGTTATCGTCGTTGCTGAGAATGTGAAATCTCTTGGGGACGGGATCGTGATCCATGGGGATGGTGGCATGTATCAGAAGGTCGAATTTGATGCGTTAACATTTAATCCGACATTGCAAGAACTGCTTGATGGCGTCATTTGTGAAGTCGTAGAGTTTGGTGCTTTTTGTCATATTGGTCCACTTGATGCATTGATTCATATGAGTCAGATCATGAATGATTATGTTGAAGTTGATGCGGAACACCAGCGTATCACCGGCAAAGAAAATAAAAGAGTCCTTAAAGTAGGAGATTCGGTTCGTACACGTATTGTTGCGGTAAGTCTTAATGAGTTGTCTGCTCGTGAAAGTAAAATCGGTTTGACTATGCGACAGGCTTCTCTTGGTGCATATGAATGGATCCATGAACCTGAGAAGAAACCTGGAGAAACGCCGCAGAAACCTGGAGAAGCGCAGCAGAAACCTACTGTAAAAAAATTTGAACATAGAAAGAGAAAAAGGTGAAAAAGATAAATGAAGAACTATAAAGCGTGTAAAAACTGCCATCTCTTAACAAAGGAGGATGCATGTCCGAATTGTTCACTTCCAACTGCGAAACGTTGGACCGGGTATATTATCATCCGTGACCCTGCGCGTTCACAGATTGCAAAAAAGATGAATATCACTAAAGCGGGGACGTACGCCTTAAAGGTCATGTAAACGGGTTTATGCGCAGGTTACCAATTGAATTCCGGGACGCAGTAAAAGAACCTATCGGCAGCTTCGCACGAAACGACTCTGAGCTTCTTCGGTTGCTCAAGGGAGAGCATGCGATTGTTTCCGTTGGTGATCGTGTCACCTATACGCTGTTACGAAATACGATTATTCCGCTCATCGGTATCGTTGATTTCATCATTGAACGAAATCCCTACTCTATCGAAATAGAAAAAACCAT
>JAPKYE010000101.1 GCA_026394495.1 Methanobacteriota archaeon
TTCAATACGTCAACGCAGTGGATAGTGACATTTTTAAAAACATCTGGTTTTTTGCCCATCTTTGGATACGTTGTTAGAGTAATATTGTGCATATTTTTTTTAAGTAAATGATCTGCTAATCTTCCCCCTAGATAACCAAGACCGCCGGTGATTAAAATATTCATAATATGTAGCCCTCAATAATAATTAACCTTGTTTTATATTCCAATTGTAAGGGATTTTATTTTTAATAGGATCGAGACGGGATATTTCCTTCGAGTCATATGGGTGTGTAGAGCAATTAGCAACAATCGCCATTTCAGTTCCCACGCCTTTGAATCCATTCCATACATGAGGCGGAATTGTGACGAGAACGTAATTGTTTTCTCCCATGAAGATCTCCATTATTTCTCCTTTTGTTGTGGATTTTGACCGGTCATCATATAAAACTAGTTTAATCATCCCTTTGACCACCGCGTAATTCAACGTCATTTTCTTATGGATATGCCAGGCTTTTATAATCCCGGGATAAATACAAGAAAAATAGATTTCTCCGAACTTTTTGAACTCAGGGTCACTTGCACGTAACATATGCATGACCATGCCACGCTCATCGCAAATTTTCTTCAATGGTTTGATGTTAACTCCTTCTATCATCACGATCACCTCTTGAGAAACTTCGTATACCATTCAATTGTTTCTCGTAACCCTTTATCTAATGTGTATTTGGGTCGCCATTTTAATTGTTCTCGTGCTTTTTTTGCAGAGAGATATTGATGTTTGATTTCGTTAGTCGCCTGATTAAGTATTTTGGGTTGAAGATCTTCGCGTTTCATCAACTTCAAAATATTATTTGTAATCTCTAGCACCGAGATTTGCTGCTCATTAGAGAAATTGAATGCTTCTCCATGAATGTTGGGATCATTCATTTTTTCTGCCAAATGTAGGTAGGATAGAGCACCGTCTTTCACGTAGAAGTAATCCCGAATATTAGAACCATCACTGCGGATGACTGGCGTCTGATTATTTAATACGGATCGTATGGTTCCAGGGACGATCCTATTGAAATTCAAATCGCCTGGTCCGTAGAAATTTCCACAGCGTGTCGCGCATACTGGTAGTTGATAGGTTTTATAATACATCAAAGCAAGAAGATCAGCGCAGCTTTTTGATGCATCATAGGGATGTTCTCCCATGAGCGGCGCCTCTTCGTTGTATGGGAGTTTTTCTTGTGAACCGTACGCTTTATCGCTGGAGGCAACCAGGATCTTTTTTACTGTGGGCACTCGTCGGCATGCTTCTAATACACACCATGTTCCTTTAATGTTTGATTCAAACGTGGACAAGGGATTTCTGTTTGCGGTTCCCACAATTGTCTGTGCAGCGAGATGAAAGATGGTATGAATTTCATATTCGTTTATTGTCCGTTCCATGGTGTAAAAATCTTCAACGGAACCCCGCACAATATTAATTGTATCATATACACCGGTTTGTTTTAAGTTTGATTTTGGAACTGAATCCCTTACAAGACCAATGACATTAGCTTTTTTTTCTACAAGCATTTGTGTTAAATGTGAACCGAGAAGTCCCGTACAACCAGTAACGAATACATTTTTATCTTTCCACAAGTCTTTCATTTCCAAACCTTCCATTTCGCTTTATTTTCATCCCATAATTTATTCAGATAATCCCGTTCCCGTATATTATCCATACATTGCCAGAATCCTTCATGTTTAAATGCATATAAACGTCCATCATGTGCCAGTTTTTGTAATGGTCCAAACTCAAAATCACAGTCAATATTTGGTTGTACATAATCAAAGAATTCTCGTTTAAAAACAAAAAAACCACCGTTTATATAACTAGTACCAAGCTGTGGTTTCTCCTCAAAGCTTAAAATTTTATCCCCTGATAGATTTATTTCTCCAAATCGGGATGGTGGCCGTACAGCAGTTAATGTACCAATATTGTTATGAGCGGTGTGATAATCAAATAATCTTTTTATATTGACATCGGATACTCCATCTCCATATGTTAAATGAAAGTTGTCAGATTTTATATGTTTTTCAACCCTTTTTATTCTCGCTCCTTTCAGCGTTTCTAATCCGGTATCTACAAAAGTAATTTCCCATTCATTTTCTTCAGGGATATTATGAATTTTTGGTGATCGGTCTGGGTGCATCTCAAGAGTGAAATCGTTTGAAGTGATTCGATAATCATAAAAATACTTTTTAATGTAATCACCGCGGTATCCCAAAGCTAAGATAAATTTGGTAAAATTGTAGTGCGCATACGTTTTCATTATATGCCATAATATCGGCTTTCCCCCAATTTCAACCATGGGTTTGGGTTTGGTTTCTGTTTCTTCACTTAGCCGAGAACCTCTGCCACCGCATAGTATGATAACTTCTGGTTTTTCAGCCATAATCACACCGTTTCAAATCTTGTATATAATGCATATATTTGTTGCATTATTACTTCATATCGAAATTGATTATTAAATTTTATTTTTCCGTTGTCACCATGTTCTGAAATTTTATTTGAATTGTTTATGTAATATATCATTGATTCTTTTATATGCTCTATATTCTTCGGTTCTATTAATATACCAGTTTTATTAGTTTCTATCTGTTCAACGATACCCGCGATTCTACTAGCTATCACAGGTTTACTAAAATACATGGCTTCAACGATAACATTAGGAAAATCTTCATAATCTACAGAAGGGACGATTAATACATCCATGGCATTCATTAGATTCATGATATTATCTTCTCGTCCGATGATTTTAATATATTCTTCTAAATGTTCATTTTTTATAATTTCTTTTATTTTATTTATTCTATTACCGCTTCCTTCTAAAATAACAATAAATTTATTTTTGAAATCATCATTTTTTATTATCTTCTCCACTGCGTTTATTAGATAGATGTGACCTTTTCGCTCCTCGAAATTAGAAATTACAGAAAAAATTATTTTGCTATTCGATATATTATTTTTTTTTAAAAATTCATTTTTTGATAGTGTTACTTTTCGGGGTAATATTGTATTGTATATTTGCATCCATTTGCATTGCGGAGCATGTCTCCTTTCTATAATCTTTTCTCCGGCAGTTCTTGATGCGGTGATAAATTCTGTAACTCTATTAAAAACCAAACGATCAATAAAAACATCCCATATTGTTAATAAACGACTTTCATATGGTGCGGCAATATTATTTACATGTAAGTATATGTTTTCAATATCCATGAGATATGATGCGAGAATGATTGCCAAACAGGACTCAGCACCAGGATATCCTCCGTTATTTACATGTAAAACATCTGGTTTTACTTCTAATAAAACGAATAATAACACAAAGAAATCGATTATAAAAAATATTTTACATTTATAAAAAACATAAAACAATGCTTTTAATCCTTTCGTTATCATTGTATTTTTAAGTTTATCTTCGAAAATTGAATTTATAGTTGTTATATCAGGGAGAAATATCTTTTTTAAGTTAATATCCGTTGTATTCAATCTTGAATGTAATCCTTTCTCATAAATAGAAGAATATCGGTATCCAAAAACGATATCAAAATTCTTGAGTATTTCTGCATCGGAAAAAATATTTACGATAATATTTTCGCACCCTGCAAAAAAATAACAATCTGAAAAGATCAATATTTTTTTTTTCATTTATATGACCGTATTTTATTGTTATACCAATCAAACGTCATAGTCAATCCATTGTATTTATAATTTTTTTTCATACATCAATATTTTTACCTTCGTTACTATATATTATTTGGATGGAGTAATATGTATTGCTATCAGATAGGTTTTGTTTTATTGAAATTTGTGAGACTCAGAAGGATTTTTTTAGCGATTTAAAAATTTGTGAATTGTTGAGTGCTCCAAGGGTGATTGTTGTTTTTATTAAACCAAATAACAACCAGAAATATTGTCGGTAATGCTTCTTTTCTAGATAATGCGCGCTTCGATAGACAAAGTACAGATAATGGACCCACCATTTCTGTATTTTTCGAGGATATCGTGTAAAATAATAGGAACGCATAGTCTCATTATTATAGAGCGAGGACAGGTAAGTAGGTTCATCTTTAATAATGCCCATGGTTATACCTTGTTTGTAAAGTGTTGTCCCGGGAAAGGCAACGGGATTGAATATCCGTATA